>CAMTJK010000174.1 GCA_947072805.1 uncultured Prevotella sp. | reverse complement strand
AAAAACGCTCATTTTCGCGTCGTAGGTTACAAATCGAGGTTCGGATGCCGATTAACACACGTTAAAGTAAAGATTTTTCTAAAACATTAATAAATGTTATACGCATTGCATTGCACCACTTTCCGCATCATCTATTTTTCAAATAAAACACCCCGTTTCATTCCATCCTATCAGCCGAAATAACGCTCATTTCATTCTCCTGAAACACGTAAAAAGCACTATTCTTAACGTTTTCTTCGTTTATTCCAGCGTTTTTCTGTAAATTTGCAACGTAATGTATACATACTATTAATGACAGTAGCAGATTTAATAAAGAAAGGAACAGACCGGAAACGCTTTTCGTTTGAAGTGCTTCCACCGCTGAAAGGCACCGGAACAGAGCGGCTCTTTGCCACAATAGACAAACTGAAGATATTCGACCCGGCATTCATCAACATAACGACACACCACAGCGAGTTCGTTTACAAGCAACTCGACAACGGACTGCTGGAACGCAGCAGAATACGCCGCCGACCGGGAACCATTGCCATCGCGGCTGCCATACAGAACAAATACAACATTCCGGTGGAACCGCACGTGATATGCAGCGGTGCCACCATAGAAGATATAGAATATGAACTGCTCGACCTGCAGTTTCTCGGCATAGAAAACCTCATGCTGCTGAGAGGCGACAAGGCACAGGAAGACAAGCAGTTCAAACCCACACCGGGCGGGCATGAACATACCACCGACCTGATAAGACAGGTGGTGAAATTCAACGAGGGATACTTCGCCGACGGAACGCCGGTAAAGAATCCCGGCAAGAAATTCAGCTTCGGTGTGGCATGCTATCCCGAAAAACACGAAGAGGCCCCAAACCTCGAGATGGACATGCAACGCCTGAAAGAAAAGCAGGACCTCGGCGCTGAATATGCCGTGACACAACTCTTCTACGACAACAGCAAATATTTTGCATTCGTAGAAAAGGCACGCGCCATGGGCATCACCATACCCATAATACCGGGAATAAAACCGCTGGCAAAACTCAGTCAGCTGACAGTGGTGCCAAAGACATTCCACTGCGACATACCCGAAGCCCTCGCGGCAGAGGCTGTGAAATGCAAGACCGACGAGGAGGCACGACAGCTCGGCGTGGAATGGACAGTGGCACAATGTAAGGAACTGTACGCGCACGGCGTGAACAACATACACTTCTACACCGTTTCGGCTGTAGACTCGGTGGCAGAGGTGGCAGGCAAACTGCTCTGAAATCACCGGAACACGGAAAAACAGTAAAGGCAGAGGATGGACTTCAACGATGTGATAGGTCAGGACGAGACCAAGATACGGCTGCAACAGATGTTTGACGAAGACCGTATGCCTCACGCCATGATGCTCTGCGGACCAAAGGGATGCGGCAAGATGGCTCTGGCAATGGCGTTTGCATGTCATATCCTGGGCAACGGCAAAGGCGAAAACGCCAAAGCCATGCTGGAAAAGATGGAACATCCCGACCTGCACTTCACCTTTCCTACCATCAAACTGCCGTCAATGAGCACCGACCACAAGCCCGTAAGCGACGACTTCATACGCGAATGGCGCAAGATGATAGCCGAAGGAGCCTACTTTACCATGGACAAATGGATGCAGACAATAGGCGCCGAAAACCAACAGGCAATAATAACGGCAGGCGAAAGCGACGAACTGGTGCGCAAACTGAGCATGAAATCGAGCCAGGGAGGATATAAAGTGTCGCTGATATGGCTCCCGGAACGCATGAACACGGAATGCGCAAACAAACTGCTCAAACTGATAGAGGAACCCCCACGGCAAACGGTGTTCATAATGGTATGCGAAGAGCCCGACAAACTGCTCGAAACCATACGCAGCAGAACACAGCGCATAGACGTAAAGAAGATTGACGAGGAAAGCATGAGGCTGGCCCTGACAGAACGGAGAGGACTGGGAGAAGACGACGCACGACGCATAGCACGACTCGCCAACGGCAACTGGACAAAGGCTCTCGACGAACTGGACAGCGGCTCGGAAAACGAACTGTTTCTCGACATGTTCTGCTCGCTCATGAGGCTGGCATATATGCGCAACATCAGAGAAATGAAAAGATGGAGCGAGACGATGCAGACCTTCGGACGAGAAAAGCAGAAACGCTTCCTCGAATATTTCCTGCACCTCATCAGAGAGAATTTCATGTACAACTTCAGAAATCCGGAGCTGAACTACATGACACGCAAGGAAGAGGACTTCGCAAGAAACTTCGCACGCTTCGTAAACGAATACAACATACTGCAGATAAACAACCTGGCAAACACCGCAATACGCGACATAGGACAGAACGCCAACGCCAAAATAGTGTTCTTCGACCTCGCACTGCAGATGATAGTGCTGCTAATAACACCGGCAACGCAAAAGAAATGACAACCGGAACAATGGATGTGGCAGCGTGAAACGTAACAGACAACATATTAAGACTTATATATAAGACAATGAATTTCGACGAAATATGCAACGACTGCGGTCGCGGACTATGCAAAACCGCCGTGGGACGACAAGACAGACAGCTCAACACCTACGACTGGCTGGCTGATGTGCCGGGTAACACCGACACTACCGACCTCGTGGAGGTGCAATTCAAGCACACACGAAAGGGATACTACCACAACGTAAACCACCTGGAACTGAAAAAGGGAGACATCGTAGCTGTAGAAGCCAACCCGGGACACGACATCGGCGTGGTGACACTGACCGGAAGACTCGTGAAACTGCAGATAAAAAAGGCTAACCTGAAATCGGCAGACGAGATAAGACGGATTTACCGAATAGCAAGACCGGTGGACATGGACAAATATAATGAGGCAAAAAGCAGAGAGCACGCCACCATGATAGAGAGCCGCCAGATAGCAAAAGACCTCGGACTGAAAATGAAAATAGGCGACGTGGAATATCAGGGCGACTGCAACAAAGCCATATTCTACTATATTGCCGACGAACGCGTGGACTTCAGACAACTCATCAAGGTGCTCGCCGACACCTTCCACGTGAGAATAGAAATGAAACAGATAGGCGCAAGACAGGAGGCAGGACGCATAGGAGGTACAGGACCCTGCGGAAGAGAACTGTGCTGCGCCACATGGATGAAGAACTTTGTAAGCGTGAGCACCAACTCCGCACGATTCCAAGACATATCGCTGAACCCGCAAAAGCTGGCGGGAATGTGCGCAAAACTGAAATGCTGCCTCAACTACGAGGTAGACAACTACGTGGAAGCAGGCAGACGGATGCCAAGCAGAGAGGTGGTGCTGCAAACTCTCGACAGCGACTACTATCTGTTCAAGTCGGACATACTCGCCGGCATGGTAACATACTCCACCGACAAAAACCTCGCCGCCAACATTGAGACAATAAGCGCAGAAAGGGCAAAGGCAATAATAGAGATGAACCGACGCGGTGAAAAACCGGCTTCGCTGCAGGACGACGGCAAGCGAAAGGAACACGACAGACCTAACGACCTGCTGGCAGGCGAAAGCATAAGCCGCTTTGACAAACAGAAGAAGAAGAAAAAACCGAAAGGACAACGCAACGCCAACGGCACACTACAGCAGAACAACAGGCAAGAGAATACCGCCGAACAGAACGCCGAGGAACAGCTGACGCCCAACACGCAACAGCGCAACAGAAACAACAGACGGCAGAACCCGCGCAGGCACGGGCATAACCAACAACAGAATGAGAGGGAATAAGATTGTAGCAATAATAATGATTCTTACGGTTGCATCGGCACTATTGTCATGCAACCGTAAGACCGTTTATGACCATTATGAACCTATCGACATTGAGGGCTGGGAGAAAGACGACACCGCGACCTTCTGCATACGACCGGTGACGGAAGAGGGAACGTACAGCGAGGAGATAGGACTGCGCACAACAACCGCCTTTCCATTCAGAAGCGTGTGTCTGATAGTGGAACAGAGGATAACGCCGGGCAACAGCCTGCGTTGCGACACTCTGCTCTGTACGCTGATGAACGAGAACGGCAAGGTGACAGGCGACGGCGTGGGACGCTACCAGTATGTGTTTCCGCTGGCGGAAATGACACTGGACAAGGGCGACACGCTGCACATAGCCGTCCGTCACAACATGAGACGCGAGATTCTGCCGGGAATATCTGACATCGGAATAAGGTTGAAAAGAAAGAATCTCTGACCTCGGAATAAGGCTGAAAAGAAAATAAGACACCCAACTGTCAGTTGCGCTTCATCTCCCTGCCTGCGTCAATGCGCAGAAAGATGAAGAAAAGAAGCGTAAATCCCCACAACGACGAACCTCCATAACTGAAGAAAGGCAACGGAATGCCTATCACAGGCGTCAGCCCGAGAACCATTCCCACGTTGATGAAGACGTGGAAAAGGAATATGCTTAGCACCGAATAGCCATAAACGCGCCCGAAACGGAAGGGCTGACGCTCGGCAAGGTGTATGAGGCGCAGGACAAGGGCAAGAAACAGAAGCAGCACGCCTGCCGAACCGAGAAAGCCCTCCTCTTCGCCCACCGTACAGAAAATGAAATCGGTGTCCTGCTCCGGCACAAACTTCAACTTAGTCTGCGTTCCGTTAAGGAATCCCTTCCCCTCCAGTCCACCCGAACTGATGGCTATCTCACTCTGATGCACATTATATCCCGCGCCGGCAAGGTCTTCCTCAAGACCGAGAAGCACGTTGATACGCACACGCTGATGCGGCTCAAGCACATTGTTGAGCACATAGTCGGCAGAATAGAAGAATGCCATCGAGCCTATGGCAAACGCCATAATGAAGAAATAGTTGCGAACGCGGGTGGCAAGGGCACGCCACAATAGCACAAGAATGACGACAGCCGAAACGGAAAGCTGTACCCACACCACATCGAAAGGTATAACGTACTCCGAAAAGAGCAGGAAGAGCAACGTCATGCCCAAACAGAAGAAAAGCATATGAAGCATGAGCCGGCGGTCGCGGCAATAGGTGAACACCATAATGGACGTGAACACCTGTACAAGCAGCAGTACGACAAACCTGCCCACAGAGGTGGGGGTGTCCCAAAGCAAGACGTTCTCGAACCGTATGCCCACAACGAAATATATTACGGCTGCCACTCCCATGAAAAGCACGCTTCCCGTCATACCCTCACGATAGAATACGAGGAAAAAGGCAAGGTAAACAAGCGCCGAACCCGTTTCTTTCTGCAACACAATGAAGAGCATAGGCACGAGAATGATGCCGAGCGTAATGGCAAAGTCCCTCCACCGGTGTATGTTATAGCCGTAAACACTCATAAACTTGGCAAGCGCCAGGGCTGTGGCAAATTTGGCAAACTCGGCAGGCTGCAGGCGCAAGGGTCCCAGCACGAGCCACGAGCGCGAGCCTTTTATCTGATGCGGATTGAATATGGTGGCAAAGAGAAGCAGAAGAAGCACTGCATAAATGACATAGGCGAAGGTATTGTAATAGCGGTCGTCGAGCATGAGAAGCACAAAGCCAAGACAGATGGACGTTCCTATCCACACTATCTGCATTCCGGAGCGCGTGTCGAGACTGAATATATCGGTTTCGCCATAGGTATAGCTCGCACCGCATACACTTATCCATCCGAACGTGAGCAGAGCAATGTATATGCCTATCGTCCACCAATCGAGCGAGCGGAAGACGCCCTTCTGTTTACCTGATTCTTGTACCATATGATATGCTTCGGCTACTGAAATCGTCGGCCTTTTCCATCGACGCCTCCGAAAGTTTTCCGTTGATATATTGTTCCATCATGAGCGCTCCGATCGGAACGCCGTACTCCGCTCCGAATCCGCCATTCTCCACGTACACTGCAATGGCTATCTTGGGGTCGTTCATAGGTGCAAAGCCCATAAAGACGGAGTGGTCCTGACCGCGGTTCTGGGCAGTACCGGTCTTGCCGCACACCTCATACATAGGCGTGTTGGCGGCGCGGCAGGTACCCCTAAGCACGGCTCCTCGCATTCCCGCCACCACAGTCTCGTAGGCAGAACGCGACGCCATGGTGTAATGGCGCCGTGAGAAGGCTGTGTCAAGCTGTTCTCCCTCAACCTTTTTTACCACATGGGGCACGTGATAATAGCCTCTGTTGGCTATCGTTGCGCCGAGATTTGCTATCTGCAACGGCGTAAGCGTGACCTCACCCTGCCCTATCGAGATGCTTATCACGGTGAGTCCGTTCCACGATTTGCGGTAAGCGTTGTCGTAGAAGTCGGCGTTGGGAATGAGCCCGCGCTTCTCACCCGGCAGGTCGATGCCCAGACGGTATCCGAAGCCCATGCTCACCATATAGTCGCGCCAGCGGTTCATGGCGTTCTGCACACTCCCGTACTTGCGGTTGCCTATCATGTAATACAATCCCCAGCAGAAATAGGCATTGCACGACGTGGTTATGGCATCGACGAGGGCGAGCGGAGAACCGTGACCGTGGCAACCTACATGCAATCCCTTGAAATAGAAACCGCGATGACATGTGAAGCATGTGGAGGGA
>CAMTJK010000173.1 GCA_947072805.1 uncultured Prevotella sp. | reverse complement strand
GACGTAACGGCGTTGCGAAATAAGCGTAATCGCAATGAGCTCACGTACGTAATGGCAAACCGATGAAATGGTATTAAATCGCAAAACGCGTAACTCGCTGACTATCAGCGCTTCCTATTTGAGATGAAAAACGCCAATTTTCGCGTCGTAGGTTTCAAATCGAGGTTTGGGTGCCTATTAACACACGTTAAAGTAAAGATTTTTCCAAAATGTTAATGAAACTATAATGATAGTATTTCACAGTGGGTCTTGTGGGACGTGGTGGCTGGTTTTTATGCCATAGTGCTAAAAAACGTATTTATTTAGTATTATTTAGTGCGTAATTGACAAGATTGGAAAAAAATATTTACCTTTGCATAGATGTGGGCTGCGTCCCGGCGCATGTCGGGTATGGGCGAAAATTCAGGTTCGGAAGTGTTCGCTCCGGTTTGCATCTGTGTGTTTGTTTTTTTAAGATTAACGGTAATGTTGATTTGATTTGATATGAAAAAGTTTTTTTTATCGGTATTCTTTTCAGCTCTTACAGCTTATTTTATTGGCGCAAATGCGCAGAATTCATATATCGTAAAGACCCGCGGAGCCAAGAAGCAGGTCAAGACCGAGGTAAAAAGTGACGAATCGGAGGCGGGGGAGAAAGAGGAACCTGCCGATTTTATAACCGAAAATTTCCCTTATCACAGCCTTTGTGACTGGAAGGAAGGCATGGAATTTATGGTTATGCCTGAGAAGTACGATCTTATTGTAAACACGTTTTGCAATGCTGCCACGGGCAAGGAGGTTAGCAGCGGACGGCTGAGGCATAAGATTATGGTATATAAGAATCACAATGTTGCCGCCAATGGCAAGACACACATCAATTTTTATTGCAAGGACGACAGCCTGGATTATTACTATGAGATATCCAACGGAACCTTTGAAGACCACTGTTATGGCAAGTCCGGCGTGCCCACGTTGGCTTATCTTGGCGATGTGGACATTGCACGTTCCAAGCTTATAGGCATGAAACTGTACACCAAGGGAAAGGTTTACCGCGTTGATACCCAGTATGAGGGCGATGTGTACGAAGAGGTGTCGATACCTAAGAACACTGAGGTTACGGTACGTGCTGTCGGCGTGGGTACGAGAAACTATCCTGTCAAGATTATTGTAGAAGACAAGGACGGCAAGGAGTTTTATCAGAATGTGGCTATAAGCAAGACGAACTGTGGCATGCGCGACGACGAGTTTATCATGGATAAGGAGCAGTACTTGTTTAAGGGCTCGTTTGAGATGGTAGATGCCAATGTGTCAGCATCAGCAGCCTATACCCAATATATTGGCAATGTGGTTTACACCAAGTATGCATCGACCATGTATGATGAGGAAGACAAGGTGGTCAATGTGCCTCGCCTTACGTCGTTTACCATTGCAGGAGTCCAGTCGTTGAGCAACTCCAATTATGTCATATTGACACTCAAGGGCATCGAGGCGCAGAAGACATACACCAAGAAGGTTACCTTTGTCAATGAGAATGTGGCTGGCGACATAGACGGCTACAGTGAAGATTACTTCATGTACATCTTCGGTACGGGGCAGTCAGGCATAGAAAAGGTGCCGGTGGCTCATCGTCAGATGATCAGACAGGGTAAGGTTGGCGTGGGCTACACCAAAGAGGAGGTGCGTCTGGCAAAGGGCAGTCCCAAGCGCAAGATTTCCACGGGCAATGGTCGTTTTGACTGGATATATGACAATGGTGTGGTTGTGAAGTTCAGCTCGTCAGGAAGAGTCCTCAAGGTGCATTATCGCTGAAATTGCAGGCCATACATATATATAATGTGATAAAACAACGCCGGTGATATGGTGCTTCTATATCACGTTCACGCCTTTCTCACATTGGGAACTTTACGTCACCTCTCTCACGGCTGCGCTTGTATTGTCTGTTCCCTACATTATTTGCCAACCAGCAGGTCTTTCTGGGCAAACCAGTACGGGCAATACTTTATGCCATATTTTATTGTAGGCAATTCCAGCAGAATTATTAATATGAAGACTGCGATGTTCAGATATATGTTGTCTTGCGGCATGCCCAGCTGATACAGCACGTTGTGTAAGATGAAGAGATATATCTGATGTGTGATGAGCACCACTATGCTGTATCTGCCGATGTATGAGAATATGGGCAACCTTTCCAGATACTTTGATATGATGAATATCAGCAGAAAACCGCATATTCCTCCCAGATAAAGACTTGCCATGTTTATGCTGAAAACGTTGTCCTTGTACGATAATGTAGCTTTTTCCGGCGACACGTCAATGGTGTGGACCGCCAGCAACAGCAGCAGGGCCACGGTGGCAATGCGTGTCAGACGGCTGTTGTAATTCTCTTCCAGTATAGAAGTGCTGTTCTTTATAAAAATGCCTGCCATGAAAAACGGTGCGGCAGTCATTGTGCTGTCCAGCCAGAGAGGCAGTATTATGCCCTCTTTGCCGAAGACATATCCCACTGCGCCCATGCAGCATGCGCATACAGCCATTGCCATCATCTTGCCTTTGCATATCTTGAACAGTGCGAAGAAGAGCATGTTCAGATTGAACAGGCACAACAGAAACCACGAAGCAATGGATATGTAAATGGGGATATGAAGATGATTGTCGGGCAAGAAATCCCAAATGTCTGTCGGCTTGTGCTGAATATAGTCGAGCAGGAAGGCACCCGGAACAGATATTGCCGCAAGTGTTATAAGGAAAGGTATAAGCAGCTTGTTTATCTTCTTTTTCAGGAACACCTTGAAGCCGTACGACGGCTTGAAGAATATTCCCGACAGCACGAAGTATAGTGGCATTCTGAAAAGGTTGATAATGTCGAGATACTTGCCCGACGACAGTCCGAACACGTGATACATCACCACCAGCGATATGCATAACCCCTTTGCAAGGTCTACAAATTCAATGCGTTGCTGCTTCATGTCGCACTATTCTGAACAGGTTATTAAATTTCATGCCATTTCCGTCTGTCTGTGTGCGGGCATGCAACCGCTTTGTCGTGGGCATAACCGAACTGAAGCGGGAAGCAAGCTGGTGCACTGAGAGGCGAAAATGGCATGAAGGGCAAATATAACATTATCAAAAAAAATACCTTTTTGCGGTCTGGACCTGTTGGGGCTTATCCTTCCTTGTCGGCTATGGCTTTCATGATGAGAGCCTCCAGCTCGTCGCACAGTTCGGGATTGTCTTTCAGCAGGGCTTTTGTGGCATCGCGTCCCTGTGCGAGCTTTGCGGTGTTGTATGAGAACCACGAGCCGCTCTTCTGTATTATGCCGTACTCCACTCCAAGGTCTACTATCTCACCAATCTTCGATATGCCTTCACCGAATGTTATTTCAAACTCTGCCTTGCGGAAGGGAGGAGCCACCTTGTTCTTAACCACCTTCACGCGCACCTGGTTGCCATATGTGCGGTCGCCGTCTTTCAGTACGGTCACCTTGCGTATGTCTAAGCGTACGCTTGAGTAGAATTTCAGCGCGTTGCCTCCGGTTGTCGTTTCGGGGTTGCCGAACATTATTCCTATCTTCTCGCGCAGCTGGTTGATAAAGATGCAGGTGGTGTTGGTCTTGCTTATGCTGCTGGTCAGCTTGCGCAGGGCCTGGCTCATCAGTCGTGCTTGCAGTCCCACGGCGCTGTCGCCCATGTCTCCCTCTATTTCCTTCTTCGGTGTGAGTGCAGCCACGGAGTCTACCACGAGAATGTCTATTGCCGACGAGCGTATCAGTTGGTCGGCTATCTCCAGAGCCTGTTCGCCGTTGTCGGGCTGTGATATCCACAGGTTGTTTACGTCCACGCCGAGCTTCTCGGCATAGAAGCGGTCGAAGGCGTGTTCTGCATCTATGAAGGCAGCTATGCCGCCCAGCTTCTGCGCTTCGGCTATGGCGTGTATGGCAAGTGTGGTCTTACCCGACGATTCCGGACCGTATATCTCTATTATACGTCCGCGCGGATAACCGCCCACACCCAGAGCCACGTTCAGCCCGAGGCTTCCTGTGGGTATTACTTCTACGTTTTCGATGTTCTCGTCGCCGAGTTTCATTATAGAGCCTTTGCCAAAGTCTTTTTCTATCTTCGACATTGCTGCCTGCAGTGCTTTCAGCTTCTCTTCGTTGCCGGCTGTCGGTGCGCTGTTGCTATCTTCTTTCTTAGCCATATTGTTGTTTTTGTTACATGTTTGTGAATGGTTTCCCGTTGCCGTTGCCTTGTTTTGGCTGTGGGTGTATTACAGCTCGAGGTCGCCGCCGAACACTTCGTGCCATGGCAGTCCCTGACTGTTGAGCTGTTCCATGAACGGGTCCGGATCAAACTCTTCCACGTTCCATACGCCCGGCTTGCGCCACAGTCCCTTGAAGAACATCATTGCTCCTATCATGGCGGGCACTCCGGTGGTGTAGCTTACGCCCTGCATGCCCGTTTCGCGATAAGCCTCCTGGTGCTTGCAGTTGTTGTACACGTAGTAAGTCTGCTCTTTGCCGTCCTTTATTCCGCGTATGCGGCAGCCTATGCTTGTTTCGCCGTCGTAGTTTTCTCCGAGGTCCTGTGGGTTGGGCAGTACGGCTTTGAGGAACTGCAGCGGCACTATTTTCACGCGTGCGGTCTTTCCGGAGCCGTCGGCGAGCGGAGCCTCATATTCCATCTCGTCTATTCTTGACATGCCGATGTTCTGTATTACATCGAGATAGGTCAGGTACTGCTGTCCGAAGGTCATCCAGAAGCGTGCCTGCTTTATGGTCGGGTAGTTCTTTACGAGGCTTTCCAGCTCTTCATGGTGCATGAGGTAGCTCTCTCTCGGTCCGATGTTGGGGTAGGTGAGGGCTTTGTGTACTTCCAGCGGTTCTGTTTCTATCCATTCGCCGTCCTTGTAGTAGAGCCCCTTTTGTGTTATTTCGCGTATGTTGATTTCCGGGTTGAAGTTGGTTGCAAAAGCCTTGTGATGGTTTCCGGCGTTGCAGTCCACGATGTCGAGATAGTGTATTTCGTCGAAGTGGTGTTTGGCGGCGTATGCAGTATATATTCCGCTTACGCCCGGGTCGAATCCGCATCCGAGAATTGCGGTAAGACCTGCTTTTTCGAATTTGTCCTTATAAGCCCACTGCCATGAGTATTCGAAGTGTGCCTCGTCCTTCGGCTCGTAGTTGGCGGTGTCGAGATAGTTGCATCCTGTCTGCAGGCAAGCCTCCATGATGGTGAGGTCCTGGTAAGGCAGGGCGAGGTTGATAACGAGTTCCGGCTTGTAGTCGTTCATCAGAGCCGTGAGTTGTGCCACATCGTCGGCATCCACCTGTGCGGTCTTGATGTCCATGTTGTGTCCTGCCTTGTGTATAGCGTCCACGATGTTGTCGCATTTCTCCTTGCGTCGGCTTGCAATCATGAATTCGGTGAACACGTCAGTGTTTTGTGCAATCTTGAAAGCAGCCACAGTAGCCACGCCACCGGCGCCAATCATCAATACTTTTCCCATTTTTCTTTTCCTGTTTTTATGGTTTGTTCAGTGTATTTTTTCCGTTCTTATGTTTTTTGCGGCGTCAGTCTTTGTCTGTTATATATATAATTAATGTACGTGACGCGCGCGCGTATCTTATTTATCTTATTTCGTCGGCCCTTATGCCCAGTGCCTGCATGAGCGAATATCCGAGAATCTCCTGTCGGAAGTTGCCCCCTGCCATTGGCTGCATGGCAAACACCGTGATGCGTTTGCTGTCGTCGTCCACGTGTTTCATGCTTTCCCTTATGCGGTCGTAGGCCTTTTCGGCGTCGGGTACTACCATTATCCGTTTAGCCTCCTTGCTGTTGGCTATCACCTCGAGCGATTCCACGAAGAGGTCGGCAGCTGTTGTCATGCCCTCTTCCACGGGCAGTGCGCTGATTAGAAATTCTCCGAGATTGCCCTTGAATGCTTTGCCGTCAAGCTCTTCGGCGAAGTTTCCGGGTGTGAAGTTTTCCATGCCGTGCCGTCTGCTACCGTGTATCATTACCACCTGCGTTTCGTGATTCCCTTCCCGCAGGCCTCCGTCGAGTGCTATACATTCCAGCCATAGTGCCGTGTCGGCTTTAGGTATTCGCCGTCCTATCATTCTTTCGAAATTCACGGTAAGGTCGAATGCCACCTTATCCACGTAGTCGGCGTCGATAAGTATCACATTCTCGCTCCATTTGCTGTCGTTCGGATTGTAGTTCATATATGCAAAGATAGTGCAAATGGAGCGAAAATCAAAAATAATTAAACCCAAATAGGTCATTATACAGCAAAAAGGCATTCTCAGGGTATGTTATATTTACTTTTTACATCATTTTTGCCTCTCTGCATATCATCTTGCTTTCCGCTTCATCTCCACATAGCCTATTATGCCATCAGCGTTACGTCCGCCATACTATGAAGACAAGACGAATTAACGGTCATTAAAAGTTATCGGCAAACCGTCCTTTACGTATCATGAAAACAGCGTGATCTGGCACGTATAACATTTATTTACTTTTATGAAAAATGTTTACTTTAACGTGTGTTAAT
>CAMTJK010000172.1 GCA_947072805.1 uncultured Prevotella sp. | reverse complement strand
AGATAACACTATACTCCGACATCTTCACCACCAACCGGGAAAATCCGCTGACCCTATTTTTGCATATACTATCAATTCATTGTTGCCATTATATAGATATATCAATATGGAAGCCGAGAGAATAAAAGTAGTTTTAGTAGAACAAAATAAGATGGGAAAATGCTAATGAAGTCACCAAGTCGGCACTAAGATGGCAATAAGTCGATATTGAAAACTGAAGATATTGATAAGTTGTTGATATTCTATGTAGAAGTTAGAACATGACAGAAATGTTATCATATATGAAATATTGTGGTAGGGCCAATTGCCTTACGAAATATATTTATCCTTTTTTAGATGCAGAAATTATTCAAATGACAATACCGGACAAGTCTAACAGCTGAAGTCAGAAATATCAATTGACTGCAAAAGGTTTAGAGTTGATGGAACATTTGAAAAGTAACAAATAGAGGTTTAGACGATGAAAGAAGAAAACAATATAATACTCTATCAAGACGACAACGAGATAACTCGTGTGTCGGTGCGCTTTGCAGATGAGGATTTGTGACTAACACAAAATCAGTTGATGGAGATATATCAAACGAGTAAATCAAATGTAAGTGAGCATATTAAGCATATATTTGAAGATGGAGAACTTGATAAGAATGTGGTTGTTCGGACTTTCCGAATAACCACTCAGCATGGAGCAATCGAAGGAAAAACGCAATCAAGAGATGTTGCCCACTACAACCTTGATATGGTTATCGCTTTGGGCTATCGTGTGCAGTCACAAGTGGCTACACGTTTTCGCCGCTGGGCGACTCAACGGCTTCACGAGTATATCCAAAAGGGTTTTGCCATGGATGATGAGCGGTTGAAACAGGGTGGTAATCGTTATTTTCGCGAGTTGCTACAACGCATTAGGGATATTCGTAGCAATGAGCGCAATTTTTACCAACAAGAAATTCTTGATTAATTAAAATATTGCTACAGAAAGAATTGAAATTTATGTTCGAGGCCCGTACGCACCGCATATTAAGATGCAAAATCAAGCAAGGTCATGAGGTATAATACTTTGTTTCTTTTTGTTGTATGTACACATAAGAAATCTAATGACCTGTTTGGGATAAAATGATATGTTTTCTTGCCAATATTGTAGAAAAATATTAACTTTGCAGCCGTAATAAATTTATTATAAACAATTTAAGTAGATATGAAAGCATTTGTATTTCCCGGACAGGGAGCACAATTCGTTGGTATGGGTAAGGACCTTTACGACAACAATCCATTGGCAAAAGAGCTTTTTGAAAAAGCAAATGATATTCTCGGTTACAGAATTACCGACATAATGTTCAACGGTACAGACGATGAGCTCAAACAGACAAAGGTTACTCAGCCTGCAGTATTCCTGCACAGCGTTATATCAGCTCTGTGTCTTGGTGATGCGTTTGAACCTTCTATGGTTGCCGGACATTCGCTCGGCGAATTTTCGGCTCTTGTGGCTGTTGGCGCACTGAGCTTTGAAGATGGTCTGAAGTTGGTATATGCACGTGCTATGGCAATGCAGAAAGCGTGTGATGTCGCCCCTTCAACAATGGCTGCCATAGTTGGACTCCCCGATGAAAGAATAGAGGAGATATGTGCAGAGGTAAACAAGGAGGGAAGTGTTGTAGTGCCTGCAAACTATAATTGTCCGGGACAGCTTGTGATATCTGGAAACATTGAGGCAATCAATGATGCTTGTGAAAAACTGAAGGCTGCCGGAGCTAAGCGTGCATTACCGCTTAAAGTTGGTGGAGCATTCCATTCTCCGCTGATGCAGCCGGCAAAAGACGAACTGCAGGCTGCTATCGAAAAGACAGAGTTTGCAACACCGAAGTGTCCTGTTTATCAGAATGTAGATGCCAAGCCTCATACAGATCCCGCCGATATTAAGGCAAATCTTATAGCACAGCTAACAAGTAGTGTGCGCTGGACAGAGAGTGTTCAGAACATGATTGCCGATGGTGCAGATGATTTCACTGAATGTGGACCTGGAAAGGCTCTTCAGGGCATGATAGGTCGCATAGACAAGAATGTGTCTGCCCACGGAATAATCTAATCAACTCGAAATAATGAAGGTTGGAAGACAAGGCGTCTCTTCTTTTGTGAAACGGTGTGAAATTGTGTTGTTTAGAATACATTTGCCGGAAATGAAAGAATGTGCGTTGTCTTCCAATTTTTTGTATAAACACCAATCATATATATGAACAAGGTTATCATATACCAGATATTCACGCGCCTTTTTGGAAACCGCAATCAGACGAACCATGCAAATGGAACATTACAGGAGAATGGTTGCGGAAAAATGAGCGATATTGACACTTCAACACTTAAGCGCATCCGTTCGCTCGGTGTGACCCATGTGTGGTATACGGGAGTGATTCGTCATGCAACATCTACGGATTATAGTGCCTTTGGCATACCACGTCAGCATTCCGCTGTTGTGAAGGGCAAGGCGGGCTCACCATATGCCATTGCCGACTATTATGATATAGATCCTGATCTTGCTGTGGACGTGAACAAACGAATGGCTGAATTTGAGGCTTTGGTAAGCAGAACTCATAAAGCAGGAATGAAGGTTGTGATTGATTTTGTTCCCAATCATGTGGCACGTCAGTATCATTCTGTGTGTAAGCCGGATGGTGTTTGTGACCTCGGCGAAAATGATGATACCAATATGCATTTCTCTATATCCAACAATTTCTATTATTGCTGGGGACAGCCTTTTGTTCCGCAATTTGACTTGCAAGGAGAAGAAGGTGAAAGGTATTGTGAAGAACCGGCAAAAGCCACAGGAAATGATTGCTTCGGTAACAATCCCGGACGTAATGATTGGTATGAAACGGTTAAGCTTAATTACGGAATAGATTATTGTGATGCCGGAGGACGTTCGGAACATTTTAGTCCTATACCGGACACCTGGGGAAAGATGACAGACATATTGCTCTTTTGGGCAAGTAAGGGTGTGGATGCTTTCAGGTGTGACATGGCAGAGATGGTACCGGCTGCTTTTTGGTCATGGGCTACAGATAAGGTAAAGTACAGATATCCGGAGATAAAGTTTATAGGTGAGGTTTACGACCCGTCGCAATATCGAAACTATATATATGCAGGTTTTGATTGGCTCTATGATAAGGTCGGTATGTATGATTGCGTGCGGGATGTGATTTGTGGCAGACAACCGGCTTCTTCAATAAGCCGACAATGGCAGGCGACAGATGATATTCGAAATAATATGCTGTATTTTCTCGAGAATCATGACGAGCAACGTATCGCCAGTGAATTCTTTGCAGGAGACGGTAAAAAAGGTATTCCGGGATTGATTGTCAGTGCTCTGATGCAGCAGAATCCATTTATGTTGTATGCAGGTCAGGAATTTGGCGAACAGGGAATGGATGCAGAAGGATTCAGCGGACGTGATGGAAGGACAACCATCTTTGACTACTGGACGGTGCCGTCGCTTAATAGAGGATATTATAATCGCCGGAAATTGTCTAAAGATGAAAAATCCCTCGAGGTTGTTTATTCCAAGGTATTGAATATTGCAAAAACAGAAAAGGCAGTATCAGAAGGCTCCTTTTATGATTTAATGTATGTGAATGGTAATATCGGCAACAGCATTTATACTTTCATCAGAAAATATGGAAAGGAGATACTTCTGGTAATGGCAAACTTCTCTGCGATGGAGACGGATTGTGGAATAAACGTACCGCGGCATGCTATTGAATTCCTTAATATAAGTGAGGGTATGTTCGAGGCGACAGATCTGCTTACAGAGGAGAAATATGTCATCACATTGAAATCGGATGCATATATAGAAACTCGCGTGCCTGCTTATGGAGGCAGAGTGCTAAAGATAAAGCAGTAGAAGTTACTTAGTTGAAGACATATGGAAACAGAACCGATACTGAATGAGCACAATAAAGAAGAATTTCCGCCGAGCCATACGGCGGAGCATCTTCTTAATCAGACCATGATGCGTATGTTCGGATGCGAACGTTCGCGTAATGCCCATATTGAAAGGAAGAAGAGCAAGATAAGTTATATTCTCGACCATAAGCCGGACAGAAAAGAGGAAAAGGCTATTGTAGACAGAATGAATGAACTTATTGATGCCGACATGCCGGTGACATTTGAATTTGTGAACCGTGCAGATATAACAGAGGAGAATACAGCTGAAGGCGGTTTGTACGCTGGTGTGTCACTGGATAAATTGCCCGCCGATGCTTCTGAAACGATAAGGCTTGTCAGAATCGGTGATTATGATATATGTCCATGTATAGGAAAGCATGTACGATCTACCGGTCAGATAGGACGCTTTGAGCTACTTGGAACGAATTGGGATGAACAGAATCATTCGTTTCGTATTAGGTTCAAGATAGTATAAACCATGTATGAATAATATTCTGCTGTATTTATGATAATAAAGGAACGTCTTGTAAGTGCATTCATTGCAATATTGTTTATTGCAGTATTCCAACCTTTCGGATTATTGCATTTCGGAATGTTGAGATGGATGTTGCTTGCAGGTTTTAGTATAATTATCGTAAGTTCCTGTCTGTTGTCGGAGGTTATTGTGGCTAAATTATTTGGTCTGGATAATGATGTGACGCGCGGAACAAGATATATAATCAAAAGAAACATAATCTTTGAAGGAATAAACATCTTTTTATTGACTGTAACGTTCACTCTGTATCTGGACCGTTTTGTTAACAATGATATAATAGACAATCACTTTAGTCTTCGCTCTGTGGCAAATGTGCTGATTGTTAATGTCTTTACTTCTATTATTATTCATGTATATTGGCGTAATCTATACAAAAAGCGTATGGTTGCCATACAATTGGAAGAAGCGAAACGACTTAGCGGAATGCTTGAGGAACGATGGAGACAAGCTCGCCTGAAAGAGACAACAGGCGAGAAGACGGCTGAAGCCATAAACACTGCTGTTAGATTGTGTCTTTCCGGTACGACAAAAGAGAAGGTGGAGATGTATGATGTGGATTTTCTTTATGCAGAGTCTGACGCCAACTACGTTCACATACATTATCTGTGTGATGGAAAGGAAAGAAAGTCAATGTTGCGTTCAACGATAAAGGATGTTGCAGAGTCTGTAGCCGGGCTGCCGGAAATAGTGAGATGTCATCGTGCATTTATCGTAAATTTGTCACATGTAAGTCATGTGGAGAGCAGAAGCAGTGGATTTATGCTTGTCTTGAAACACGTCTCAGCTTTAATTCCTGTTTCCAAGACTTATCAGCAGGAGGTGAAATTGCGTCTTGAGAATCCGGAATGACGCTTTGATTCATCCCTTTTGTGTTGATTCATCCCATCCATTCTCTATTTAATCCCTTTTTCTGTCTGTCTATACCATTGTTTTTGTGACGACAGAAACAGGTCATATCTTTGCACCTCGTTTTTAATAAGTAAAGATATGAACAAGTTATTTTCGTTAATCCTCCTGCTATGTATGTGTTTTTTATGTAGCGATGCGAACGCCCAGCAAGAGGAGCAGAACGTGAGGGGATTGGTCAGGGATGCTATGACACATGAGCCTGTGGCCTATGCAACAATAGTTCTTACAGATGTTCCTTCGCATAAGACCATCACAGACAGTATAGGAAAATTTACTCTTCGTTCTGTCCCTGTAGGACGTCATAGCTTAAGATGTCAGAATGTCGGGTATGAAACCGTAGTAATGAACGAGTTGTTGGTAACTGCCGGTAAAGAAACATATGTGGAGGTGGTCATGAATGAAAATCAGTATGAACTGCAAGGCATAGAGGTGCGTCCTGCTTTATCTAAGCAGAATGCGCTGAATAATATGGTGCTTACCGGTGGCCGTATGTTTAGTGTCGAAGAGACGAGCCGTTACGCTGGCGGCTTTGATGATCCTGCGCGTTTGGCCACGTCTTTTGCCAGTGTCGCATCTGGTGGAACCACCAATGGCATCTCTATTCACGGAAATGTTCCACACCTTTTGGAATGCCGACTTGTCTGGAACGGACGAGCTTGTCAACAAGAACCTCGTATTTACAAAAAGCCATCATCTGATGCTCACTTTCAGTTATAATATGTCTGATTATTGGAATCTTAAAATTGAACCATATGCCCAATGGCTATTTAATGTGCCTGTTGAGTATGGCACATCATACTCGGTTCTTAATCGTTTTGAGTTCTATCTGGATAAGGCTCTCGTAAATGAGGGTAGGGGAGAAAATTTTGGCGTTGATATGACTCTCGAACGCTATTTGCATAACGGATGGTATGGAATGCTGAATGGCTCGTTTTTCAGAAGCCGATATAAGGGTGGTGACGGAGTATGGAGACATTCCGCGTTTGACAGAAACTATATTGTCAATCTGCTCTGTGGAAAAGAGTGGATGCTGGGCGCAAAAAGGAACAATATGCTCAGTGTCAATGTTAAAGCAACGCTACAGGGCGGTGACCGATATTCGCCAATAGATGTGAAAGCCACCATGGCGCATCCCGATTATGAGGTACAGTATGATTTGACGAAGTCTTAT
>CAMTJK010000171.1 GCA_947072805.1 uncultured Prevotella sp. | reverse complement strand
GGTTGTCCATGGTACAGCCTGCCGTTATCCACGACGAGCTGCCTTTGTATCCGTGCTCCGGCGACATCGACGGAACCGTCACCAGCCAGCCCTTGTCGGGATGTTTCACAAGGTGGCTCATGTAGAAGTCGGCAGTACCTTTCAGCACATCGTAGTAGCGTTTCAGGAAGTCTTTGTCGCCTGTATACAGGTAGTGCTGCCACAGATGCTGTGCGAGCCATGCTCCGCCGTTGGGCCACATACCGTAGTTGGCGGCATCCACCGGTCCGCACGCCCTCCACAGGTCGGTGTTGTGGTGTGCCACCCATCCCTTTGCACCGTACAGGGTTTTTGCCGTCTCCTTTCCTGTCACGCTCAGGTCTTCGAGCATGTTGAAGAGCGGTTCGTGCGTCTCGCTGAGGTTGGTCACTTCAGCCGGCCAGTAGTTCATTTCAGTGTTAATGTTTATGGTATATTTGCTGTCCCACGGTGCCTTTGTACTCTCGTTCCACACACCTTGCAGGTTGGCAGGCTGTCCGCCCGGCTGCGAGGACGAGATGAGCAGGTATCTGCCGTACTGGAACATGAGCGCAGCCAGCGATGCGTCGTCGCTTTTGTGGAAGTCTGCCACGCGCTTGTCGGTCTCTGCCTTTGCCGCTTTGGTGGCGGGCAGGGTGAATGTAACGCGGTCGAACAGCCTGCGGTATTCGTTCCGGTGAGCCTCCAGCATCTCCTTATATGGCCGTTTGGCAGCTGCCGTGAGCAGACTTTCTGCCCTTCGTGCCGCATTACCGCTTACATCGCGGTAGTTTACGTAGTTTGTGGCAGCCGAGATGTATATTGTGGCGGTGGAAGCTCCGCTTACTGTCAGTCTGTCTCCGTTGCTTTTCACCTTTCCGTCGCTCTTTACCATCACCCTGCATTCGGCGTGCAGTGCAGCCGGGATGCCTTCCTGTTCCACTCCTTCGCATCTTATGTTGAGGCGGTTGCCTTTCGCCTTTGCGCTGAAGGGCAGCGGACATTTATATCCCAGTTCAAATTCGAGTGCCTTCTCCTTGTCAGCCTCTATCCGCATCACCACCACCTTGTCGGGCAGTGACGCAAATGTGGTGCGGCAGTATCTTACTCCGTTGCAGTTGTAGGCGGTGGTGGCTGTGGCGTTGGCTATGTTGAGTTCCCTTTGATAGTCAGTCACGCTGTCGTGCCTGCCAAAATCTATTGATATATTGCCGAGCGTGAGAAATCTCATGCCGTTCTGCGATGTCAGGAACGCCTCGTTGATGAGCTTTTCTGCCTCCTTGCCTTTGTTCTCGAATACCAGTCGTCTCACTTCGGGCAGTGCTTCCAGCGCCTTTGCGCTGTTGTTGGAGTACGGTCCGCCCGCCCAGAATGTCTCTTCGTTAAGCTGCAGGGTCTCGTGTGCGGTGCCTCCGTACACCATTGCGCCCATGTGCGAGTTGCCCACGGGCAGTGCTTCTGTCCACGATGCTGCCGGTCGGCTGTACCAGAGTCTCAGGTTGTCGTTGTTGTCGGCGTGAAGAGCCATTGCCAGTGCGACAAAAACGATAAACATTAGTTTCCTCATGTATTTTGATTGTTATGTTTTAGTTATTAAGTAGCTTGATGATGTATTGCCTATATATAGATAACGCCGTGTGTAATATATTATTGTGCCGAACCGTGAGCCCTGTCAGTCCGTCGTCGGCGTAGTCTGTGTAGGTCTGGTAGTCAGCCGAGGCATACATCGGGTGCGGCAGTAAGTGACATCGCTGTGGCTTCCTGTCGTTTCATGCCCTTCATCTCTTTACTATCTTTTTTGTCGTTATTGTGTCGTCATTGCCTATGCTGCGTTCTATGAGCAATCCCTTGGCACATTCCGACACTTTTCTTCCGGCGTAATCGAACTGTTCTGTCTTTTTCTTTGGGCAACAGGGCTTGCTGTGTGTCTTCACGCCGTTGGTTTTGTTCAGTATGTCGAGCATTGTGTCGGCGTATCGCTTTCCTATCATTCTGTAGCCTTCGGCGGTGAAGTGCAGTCCGTCGGAAGCGGCGGGGCATCCCTGTGAGGATATGATGTGTGCGGTGGGAATCACCTTTGGCAATGTGGCTATTACGGCATTGTGTGCGTAGCAGTGTCCTCCCTGCTCCTGCCTTACCATCTCGCCCGAGAGCAGCGGTACGTCATTGGCGTTGAGGTTAAGGTCGTTCAATATGCGTTCATACACGGTTTTCACCTTTTGCGGCCATGTGCCGTCGCCTGTGTTCGATTCGCCCTGATGCAGCAGAATGCCTTTCACCACGCCGTACATCTGTGCCAGGCGTGCCGTCTCTATGAGGCGGGTGTATGGCTCGTTGTCGTAGTTTGCCATGTAAGCCTTAAACCAGTTGGCTTCGCCGGCAACATAATCTTTTACGTATTCGTTCATGAAGCCCTCTATCTTGGTGCCGCCCACAGCCACATGCACCACTCCTATGGTGATGTTTTCGGGCAGGTTCTCAACCATTTTCCTTCCGAAGTAGTCGGCAGGTGTCAGTCCTGTTTCCTGTCGGCACAGCGGTGGCACTGCCGTGTACCATTCGCCGCGTGTGCGTTTCGGGTTGCTGTAGTTTACGGCAGCCATCACCTTGAAGCGTTCGGGCACGTTTTGGTAGTCCTGCTCTTCCGGTCGCGCGTTACCCTCCATGTTGGATTGTCCGAAGCAGAGGAAGATGTAGAAGTTGGGGTCAGGCGAGTCGGGCACGCTTGCCTTTTGTTCCGTTGCGGTCGTGTCTGCGATACCGGTGTTTTCGTTGTCGGTGGAGGTGCCGGCGGTGGCATTTGTCACGGTGGCAGCCATCATTATGGTGGCAGCCACGAAAAGGATTTTCTTTTTCATGATTAACTTGTATGGTTTCTGTTTAAAAATCTATTCTGCGTGAATAGTTTGTATGTAAGCCTTATATTCCCGGGCAATAATGTTCTTGTATATATAATAAGGTATGGGTTAAAATACCGGAACGAGCGTACCGTCTGCGTTGTAGTGCAGTTCGTCCACACACACGGAGCGTCTGCCGGTCGCGCCCTTGTGTCCTTCGAGCGTGAGTGTGGCATTGTGGTGGAACAGGTACCATTTGCCTTTATATTCTGCTATGCCCGGATGTATGGTAAAGCTGTTTATGGCATGTCCGGTAAGTCGTCCGCGATATGTCCACGGTCCTTGCGGATGGCGTGCCGTGGCATACGATATGTCCTCCTGGTTGTTTGTCTGTGAGGCATATGTCAGATAGTACAGTCCGTTGCGCTTGTGCAGCCACGGTCCCTCCACGTAGTCGGGCAGATCCACCACCTTTATGTCGCCGTCCAGCTCTGTCATGTTCTTCTTCAGCTTTGCCATGAAGCAGGTGCCGTTGCCCCAGCACAGCCATGCGCTGCCGTCGTCATCCACGAGCACCGTAGGGTCTATGTCGTTCCACCATCCTCTTGCCCCGTTGTCGGTCATACGGTCGTGAACGAGCGGTTTGCCGATGGCATCGACAAACGGACCTGTGGGACTGTCTGCCACAGCCACGCCCACAGCCTTGCCCCGATATTCGCCGCCTGCCTGTACCGTGGTGTAGAAGTAGTAGTGTCCGTCACGTTCCACCACCTGCGAAGCCCATGCCTCGCCCTCTGCCCATGCAAAGTCGGTAGGTCTCATCACTGCTCCGTGGTCGGTCCATGTGTGCATGTCGTCGGTTGAATAGCACAGCCATTCGGTCATGTTGAATTCCCTGCCGCCGTGTGCCGTGTCTTGTCCTGCATAATATTCGTCGTGTCCCACATACAGGTACAGTCTGCCGTTGGTTACGAGCGGAGCCGGGTCGGCTGTAAAGTTGTTCCGTATCAGTGGATTGCCGTCGAAGTTGAATGTTTGCGGCGTCTGGCACTTGAGCAGGCGCACAGCGAATATGCCGCCTGCCACGCAGCCTTTGTCGCTGCGGAAGGTGACGGTGATCGTCTGCTTGCCGGCGAGCATCTCTGCACTTATGGGATACTCCATGTCCACGAAGTCTTTTCTGTTCCATCTGCCGCCGATGCTCTCGCGTCGCAGTTCCTTACCGTCTATGAGTATGGTGAAGTTGCGTTTCAGGTTTTTGTCCTGCTCGTTTCCCCAGTATCTCACCATCAGTGTCAGCCGGTCGTTGCCGCCTGTCTTCATGCGATATTCGAAGAAGCCGCCGTTGCGTGCGTCCCTCCATGCCGCGCCGTTGAGGTTTCCGGTGTGCGAGTCTTCGTTTTTCATGTAGTGGTCGGCCTCCGGTTGCTGTTCGCCCGGTGTCACCATGTCCACCGTCCGGCTGTCGAGCAGCAGTTTGCGTGCCTCTTTCTGCTTCTCCGCCTCTGTGCGTTCGGCATATTCTTCGGGCGTCATGGTGAGCCAGTACATCATGTAGCGGCAGTCGTGCAGGCGGAAGAACGGCTGCAGCTGCAGTCCTGCGAAGCGTCCGCCGAACAGTTCCGGCACGGTGAAGCACATAGGCTTGCCCGGCACGGGCTTCATGTTCTGCAGTTTGGCTGTGATGTCGGCGCGACTGCCTGTCAGTATGGGTGTGTCGAAGAGCGACACCAGTTTGCCGTGGGCAATGTGTCCCCAGCGGCTGTCGTCGGCCACAATGCCGTCGAGCCCCTCGCTGCCCATGTCGGCGGCGAGCAGCACCGGACCTCTCATTATGGCTATATATTGCGGCACGTTGGGCAGTTCTTCCACCCTTACCTGCATGGGCAGTGTCAGTTCTATCACGTCGCCGTCTTTCCAGTCGCGCTCTATTGCCACGTACGATGACGGTTCCGAGCCGGCGGCATGGTCGGTGCCTTTACATACAGCCTTCATTGCTCCGCGTGCGCACCACTGCGGATGCCGTACGAGCAGCGTCATGTGCCTTGTCTTCTTTGTGTGTACGGTGAGGCGCACGCTCTCCTCGTCGGGAAATCTTGTCTCCTGCACGAGCCTTATTCCGCGTTCCTTCCAGTTCAGTTCCGATGCGGTGAAGAGGTTTACGAAGAGCGAGTCGCCGCTGTGTGTATATATGAACTCACCATATTTGCCGTGATTCTCCATGCCTGTACCCACGCAGCACCACATGGCGCTGTTGGGAGCGGAGTATACGCGGTAGTGAGCCGGGCGTGCGGGTGTGAAATACACGTAGCCGCCGTGTACGGGATGCTGTGTTGAGAGGATGTGGTTGAGTGTGGCACGCTCGTAGAAGTCGGCGAGCTGTGCGTCGGGAGCCATGCGGAAGAGCCCTTCGGTGAGTTTCAGCATGTTGTTGGTGTTGCACGATTCCGGTCCCTCGCGGTCGTCCACGTAGCTGATGCAGTCGTTGGCGGGGGCGAAGTGCTCGCGCCTGCTGTTGCCTCCGAGCGCAAGCGACCGCCTTTCCGTCACCGTCTGCCAGAAGAAGCGTGCGGCACGCTCGTACAGTTCGGCGTCAGCCGTGCGTCCTGCGCGTATGCTCAGTTCGGCTATGCGCTGATAGCCCACCACCTTGGGCACCTGCGTATTGGCGTGCTTGTTGTCGAGATTGTCCTTACCCTTTGCCATGCTGTCCAGCAGCCAGCGGTGCGAGAAGCGTTTTGCCGCGTCAAGATATCTTGTGTCGCCCGTCATGTCGTAGGCATCGGCATATACCTCGTCCATGCCTCCGAATTCGCAGTCGAGCATCTTCTCCATCTGCTTGTCGTCGAGAGCTTCTATTACCGTCAGTCCCCAGTCGCAGAGCGAGAGAAACATCTTTCTTGCCTTCTTGCTGCCGCCGTAGAGCCACGCGTCGCGCAGTCCGGTATAGGTCTTGTGCAGATTATACCATGGCACCCAATATTTCCACACTATGCCCACATTACCCTTGGCTATCTCCTGCCATGCACGTTTGCCGTCGGGCACGCCTCCCACGTAGCCGTTACCGTTGGCTTTCTGGCAGCGTTCCAGTTCGTCAAGCATATACTCCATGCGCTGTCTGCATTCGCTGTCGCCTGTGGCTGCAAGATGTATGGCGAGAGCCGACAGGTAGTGTCCGCCTACATGCCCATCCAGTCCGTCCCAGTTGGGAAACGACGGGGCTTTGGGTGTCAGACCGGCTTCCTTTAGATATGGAGCCAGCAGACGGTCGGTGTCATACTGTTTCAGTGTGTTGAGGTTGAGTTCGCAAGCCCTCTTGAACGGACTGTCGAGCAGTTTCACGTCCTGCAGGGCAAAACTGTTGTGGTATAGTTTCGGCTGTGCGAAGAGGCTGCCGCCGAGAGTGCAGATGGCGGCAATGGCGGTGAGTAGTCGTTTGTTCATATAAAGGTTATGTTGATATGCGGCATGTGTCCGCAAGGTTTCGTATATACAAAGGTATTAATAACTTTCCGTTCGGGCAAGCAATAATGTTGCATAAACTTGCGTTGCCATATCATTTCGCTTGTCTGTTACTTATGCGAAGCGGTTTTATCGCCAAATTTTGGGTTACAATCTAACGACCTTATGGGATATTAAAAAGGTTGTCACAGCTGGTTCCTGTTGTAGTGACTAAAGCAATGATTTGCAGCACTGTCGTGGGAGGCTCGTAACTGCACTTAATGAAAGTTAATTTGTAAAGATATTTGGTCGAATT
>CAMTJK010000170.1 GCA_947072805.1 uncultured Prevotella sp. | reverse complement strand
AGATTCTGCCAGCGAGAGCAATACAAGCTTGCTTGTAAATTGCCGAGTGCAGCAAGTCTTATGCAAAGATTCTGCCAGCGAGAGCAATACAAGCTTGCTTGTAAATTGCCGAGTGCAGCAAATCTTATACAAAGATATACAATAAAGGCGTAATCATGTACAGATCACGCCCTTTTCTGCCTCAAAGCAGCAGTTTTGCGGTTTTATTGAGCCGTTGTCTCACTCCATTTCATGCAGCGCCGATGCAAGTTCCGAAGCATTGGCTGCAAAAGAAGCATGCCCTGCCCTGCCCCACACATCGCCAAGAAAGGCAGCGCCACCGAAATGCCACGTTCCGAGCAACGGTATCTTCTGTAAAGTGATGCCGCCAAGCGCAATGACGCGACTGTCTATCACACCGCGCATTGAGGCAGCGCACAGTTCGTCAGCGCTGTAAGCCGATGAATAGCCCTGCTTTGAAATGCTGTCGAACACAGGACTCATGAACACATAGTCGGCAACGTTCTTCATCTTCTCCACTTCGTCTACGGAATGGCAGGATGCCGAAACTGTATGATACTGCTTGCCCTTGCTCCACGACGGTGGCACATGTGGATTGCGTGCATTGAGATGTATGCCCTGCAGTCCGAACTTCTCGCACAGTCCGAAATGGTCGTGCGTAACAGTCCGTGCACGGAGTTGCGGCGGCATGCTTTCCAGAAGATGCGCACAGGCTTCAGCATCGCTTCCGGGCTTGCGCAGATGCAACACATCAAGTCCGCAAGCGAAGAGCTGTTCTATAAGTCGCGCCTCATCAGGAACAAACTCGGGTGGCGTCACTACTATAAATTTCATAAACGGCACTTACTTGTTCAGCCTGCTTCATGACATAGCTGCCTCATCATTTCTCACAATCCTTCAGCGAGTGACTGATACGCGCGGCGCAGAAGTTAGGACCACACATCGTGCAATATTCGCCTTCGGTCTTGTTGGATGTCTTGAAGTATTCGAGCGCACGTTCCGGGTCGAGAGCCAGGTTGAACTGGTCTTTCCACCTGAAGTCGTAGCGTGCCTTGCTCAGCGCATTGTCCCTTATGGTAGCTCCGGGATGCTGCTTTGCTAGGTCGGCAGCATGGGCGGCTATCTTATATGTCACCACTCCAGTGCGCACATCGTCCTTGTCGGGCAGGGCGAGATGTTCTTTCGGCGTTACATAACAGAGCATGGCAGTACCATACCAGCCTATCATCGACGCACCTATTGCACTTGTTATGTGGTCGTAACCGGGCGCAATGTCGGTAACGAGCGGTCCGAGGGTATAGAACGGCGCACCGTGACACTTCTCTATCTGCCTGTCCATGTTCTCTCTTATCTTGTGCATGGGCACATGACCCGGACCCTCTATGAATGCCTGCACGTTCTTTGCCCACGCACGTTCCACGAGTTCGCCCATGGTATCGAGCTCTGCAAACTGTGCAGCGTCGTTGGCGTCGTGAGTGGAACCCGGGCGCAGACCGTCGCCGAGCGATATTGCCACGTCATATTTTGCACAGATGTCGCATATATCGTCGAAATGCGAATACAGGAAACTCTCCTCCTGATGTACCATGCACCATTTTGATATGATGCTTCCGCCGCGGCTTACCATGCCCGTGAGGCGTCCTTGCGAGAGGTGTACGTTCTTGAGTCGTATTCCGCAGTGTATGGTAAAGTAGTCCACTCCCTGCTCACACTGTTCAATAAGGGTTTCACGGAAAATATCCCATGTCAGGTCTTCGGCCTTGCCGTTCACCTTCTCGAAAGCCTGATACATAGGCACTGTTCCCACGGGCACGGGACAGTTACGCAGTATCCACTCCCTCGTCTCGTGTATGTTTGTTCCTGTAGAAAGGTCCATCAGCGTATCGCCGCCCCATTTGCAGCTCCACACGGCTTTCTCCACTTCTTCATCGATGCTGGAGTTCTGGTGCGAGTTGCCTATGTTGGTATTTATCTTCACAAGAAAATTGGTGCCTATAATCATCGGCTCGCTTTCCGGATGGTTTATATTGGCAGGTATTACGGCTCTGCCGGCAGCCACCTCGTCGCGTACAAACTCAGGGGTGATGTGTGTTTCTATGCCTAATTCAGCGCAGTTCATGTTCTCGCGGATGGCAACATACTCCATTTCCTGTGTTATCACGCCGCGTTTTGCCAGCGCCATCTGCGTCTCTCCCTCCTTGCGTGACGCTATCCACGGGCTGCGCAACTTGGGGAGTCCCTTCTTCAGGTCTATCTCCACATTGGGGTCGCTGTACGGTCCGCTCGTATCGTACACATATACCGGGGCATTTTCCGTCATTTTCTTCTCTCCGTCCTCTATCGTCACGGTCGGGGTAAGGCGCACACGGCGCATTCCCACACGCAGTTCAGGATATATCCGTCCGTTCATATACACCTTGTCTGAACTCGGATACGTGATTTTGATGTTGTTGTTCATATCTTTTTATTTTTAAGTTTTATCCACTTTATTTGTTGTTCGCAGCTTTTTCATGAGGTCATTCCCGTTTTTTCACATTCCCATGGCTCACAGTTCTATGAACATCCTCATCTCTTCCGCGGGATTGTCGGCGTCGAGTACGGCTCCGCTTATGGCTATTCCGCTCACACCGGTCTCCATTATGGCAGCCACATCGTCGCGCAGTATGCCGCCTATGGCTACAACGGGCAACTCTATGCCTGCTTCATCCATACGGTCTATGATGTCTTTGTAGCCAGAAAGTCCAAGCACCGGCGCGAGGTTGGCTTTCGTCGTGGTGAAGCGGAACGGTCCGCATCCCACATAGTCGGCACCATGACGCCACAAGCGTTCCACGTCTTCGTAGGTGTTGGCTGTGCCTCCTATTATAAACTCTTCGCCGAGCACGCGCCGGGCCTCATCCACCGGCATGTCGTTTCGTCCGAGGTGCACGCCGTCGGCTTTCAGTTCCTTTGCGAGCTCCACCCTGTCGTCGAGCAGGAATATGGCTTCATGCTCCCTGCACAGCGGCTGAATGACGGCGGCGGCTTCTCTTACCTCGTCGTCTGAAGCGTCTTTCATTCGTAATTGTATCCACTTGCAACCGCCCTCAAGAGCCATTCGTGCCCCATCTACATAAGAATAGCGGTCGTTTTTATGTGTTATAAACTGTATCTGTCTCATACTATTCCTGGGTTAATTTCTGACGTTCCGGACAGAAGAAATGGTTTACCGGACCGGAGCCCTCGCCTATATTCACTTCAGCGCCGGCCTTCAGGGCTCTCGTCACATAGTCCTTGGCACGTCCTACGGCTTCGGTGAGCTGACAGCCGAGTGCCAGATACGAGGCTATTGCCGATGACAGCGTGCAGCCGGTGCCATGCGTATTGGCTGTCTGTACACTCTGACAACGGTATTCGTGCGTCTCGCATCCGTACAGGCGGTCTATCTTGTCGCCCGACAGGTGTCCGCCCTTTATCAGAACCGACTTGCAGCCGCTTTCGAGTATTATGCGTGCAGCCTCATCTATCACTTTTTCCAGTTCGTTTGCCGGTACACCGGCAATGTCGGCGGCTTTTATTTCAAGTCCCGACAGCACCTCGGCTTCGGTTATGTTTGGCGTGAGGATGGTTGCCATGGGCATCAGCTCGCTGCGGAACGTGTCCAGGGCGTCCTCTTGCATGAGGCGCGAACCGGCAGTAGCCACCATCACCGTGTCCACTACGAGGTTGTCGGGTGCATATTCGCGCAAGACGGAAGCAATGGCACGTATGGTGGCGGCATCGTTTACCATTCCCACCTTCACCGCTTTCGGCTTTATGTCGTCCATCACAGCGCGTATCTGTCGCGCCACGATGTCGGGCTCCACCGACTGCACAGCCGTTACGCCGAGCGTGTTCTGCACGGTTATCGATGTTATTGCCGAAGCGGCATAACAGCCTAACGCCGATATCGTCTTGATGTCTGCCTGTATGCCGGCGCCTCCGCAGCTGTCGCTTCCGGCTATTGTCAGCACGGGTATGTAGTGTTTCATTTTTTCTTCGTCATGTTGTACTTATGGTCTTACCGCATATCCGGCTGCACCGCTTCCCGTCTCCACGTCGAAACTCCTGTCCCAGTTCTTCCATACGGGCTCCAGTCCGAGTGCCTTCAGGTCGCGCTCCACCTCGTGTGCCGTGCGCGAGTCGCTCACCTCAAACTGTGCCAGCGCGTTAGGATAGCAGCAATATCCGCCGGGGTCGGTGTGACTTTCGGCGCTCATGGTGGTCACTCCGAGTGTAGCCATGTTGTTGCGCACATCGGGCAGTTCGCGTGTCGAGTAGGATATGTCCACATCGTGGTCGAATATTCTCATGGCGAATGTCACCTGTGCCAGTTCCCTGTCGCTCATTTCGTGGTTGGGCTTGAAGCCGCCGTTTTCCGCATATCTTATTCTCGGGAAGTTCACGCTGTACTGCGTCCGCCAGTATGTCTTCTCCAGATATCGCAGGTGATGTGCCATCATGGTTACGTCGGTGCGCCAGTCTTCAAGTCCTATCAGCACGCCCATGCCTATCTTGTGTACGCCTGCCTGTCCCATTCTGTCAAAACCGTTCAGGCGCCATTCGTAGTTCGACTTCATGCCGCGGGGATGATATACTTTGTATCTTGCCTCATTGTAAGTTTCCTGGAAGCATATCACTCCGTTCAGTCCGTGTGTGCGCAGCAGTGCGTAATCTTCGGCTTTCAGTGGCATCACCTCTATCTGCAGGTTGTCGAAGTAGGGTTTTGCGAGGTCGAGAGCCCTTGCCAGATAGTCCACGCCTGCCTTTGCTGGGTTCTCGCCTGTCACAATAAGCAGGTTGTCGAACGGCCCGAGCTTCTTTATCGCCTCATACTCCCTTACTATCTCTTCCTCTGTAAGGATGGTGCGGGGCATCTTGTTCTGCACATGGAAGCCGCAGTACACGCACGAGTTGGAGCATGAGTTGGTTATATATATAGGTATAAACATGTTTATCGTCTTGCCGAAACGTTCTCTCGTATACTTGCGGCTGAGCCTTGCCATAGTCTCCAGATATTTGTCGGCAGCGGGTGAAATCATTGCCATGAAGTCATCCACGTCGCAATGCTGCTTGGCGAGAGCCCTCCTTACGTCGGCATCAGTCTTCGACATGATGCGTTCTGTGGTCTCGTCCCAGCTTATTTGTCTTATTACCTCACTGAACATTGTTGTTTATCCTCCACAAAATGCTTTTAGTATCACTATGTCATCGCCGTCCTTCAGCACATATCCGCCCCACTCTCCGCGTGGCAGCATCTCGTTGTTTACAGCGACAGCCACACCCTTTTCGGGCAGTTGCCTTTCGTCGGCAACAGTCTTCATGGTGGTTCCCTCCTGTACTTCGGCGGGCTGGTTGTTTATCTTTATCCTTATTGTCATGACTATTATGTTTTCCGCGCCTTTTGCGGCGCCGTTATTCTCTTGTTGTCATCGTGCCGGCAGTTGTTGCCGCGGGCTTACTGCTGTAGGAATGCCGTAAGCGGCGAACTGGCTTCTGCCGTCAGGTCGAGCGACTGCTGTCCGAGACCTGCCTCATACGCCTCACGTCCTGCCTCTACTGCCTTTTTGAATGCCTTTGCCATAGCCACGGGGTCGCCTGCCACGCTTATAGCCGTGTTCACAAGCACAGCATCGGCACCTGCCTCCATAGCTTCGGCAGCATCGCTCGGCGCACCTATTCCGGCGTCTACCACTACGGGCACTGTTGCCTCTTCGATGATGATGTTGAGAAAGTCGCGTGTGCGCAAGCCCATATTGGTTCCTATCGGTGCCGCCAGGGGCATTACCGTTGCCGCACCCACCTCAGCCAGACGCTTGCACAGCACGGGGTCTGCCTGACAGTAGGGCAACACCACAAAACCTTCCTTGACAAGCTGTTCGGTGGCTTTCAGCGTCTCCACGGGGTCGGGCAGCAGATAACGCGGATCGGGGTGAATTTCCAGCTTCAGCCAGTTGGTACCGAAAGCCTCGCGTGCCATTTTGGCTGCAAACACAGCCTCTTCGGCGTTGCGTGTGCCCGAGGTGTTGGGCAACAGCTGTATACCCGGCTTTGCTATGTGGCGGAGCATGTCGTCGTCGTTGTCCTCGAGGTCGATACGTTTCATTGCCATTGTCACCATTTCGGTTTCCGAGGCTGCTATCGACTGCGCCATCACTTCGTTAGAACTGAATTTTCCTGTCCCAAGAAACAAGCGGGACGTAAATTCCTTACCTGCAATAATCAGTTTTTCCATCAAGTTATAGTTTTTTTATTCGGGTTCGGGAGGTTGCTTCTGTAGGGAGCATAAGCCCTCATCGGCGTGCCGTCCCCACCCTTACGTTTCTGTTTTAAGCAATCGCGGTGCCCGCCGCCGCTCATCCTCGACAAGGGTACAGTTTTCTGTGCCCCGCAAGCGGTCCTGCGGCGATGGCATACTATATATAAAGAGGTGTCTTGAGATTTTTCCTGCGTAGCCTTTCTTCTACGCTTCCGTCACACTTTGTTCTTTCTGCAGTCCCTACGCCGGCATTATCCGAATCAGGTGTTATGGGTATGATCTCAGCAAGGGCAAACGCCCGAGCACCCCTCATGTATATGTGTACGTGCAAAGATAGCAATTATCTCTGTATGAGCAAAGTTTTTCATTCCTTTTTCGCCTGTTTTCACTGTATCGTTGGCGTGTTGCA
>CAMTJK010000169.1 GCA_947072805.1 uncultured Prevotella sp. | reverse complement strand
GGAAAATCCGCTGACCCCTTGTTTTGTTCCGGTGCCGCGGCATGCCATATCCATAACGCTTGTATAAAAGAACAAAGCCAACCGCTTGTGTGTAGTGCGATTGGCTTTGGTGTTGTTGGGATACTCGGACTCGAACCAAGAATGACAGGACCAGAATCTGTAGTGTTACCATTACACCATATCCCAATGTTTTTGCAAGCCTTAGTATTATCGGATTGCGTTTGCAAAGGTACTACTTTTTCTGAAACTTGCAAAACTTTTCATGCTTTTTTTGTTCAAATACATCTTATTTTCACTTTTGTCGCTGCAAAAGGATGAGTAAAACGGATGAATGAAGTAATGGAGATGCAGTTGCAATGCAATGAGGATAAAGACAAGACAAATATCGCTCTTCCGTCAGGATACAAAAAGAGGGCTCAGTTTACAATAGAACTGCGCCCTCCTGTTTATGATACCGCCAGGCAGGATTGTGTTTGCCGGATATTCGGATCGTTATTTTTCCCTGTTCTCAGCGTCGATAGCCTTTATCTTTTCGCGAACAAGGTTCATGTCGTCTTTTAGTTTTTGCACTCTGCGGTTCATCTCGTCGATGAGGCTGTTGCCTTTTTTGCTCGATGCGTTTAGGAAGCCAAGGTTATTTTCGTACGTCTGTACTTCACTCTTTATGGCTTCATATTGGCGCATGAGGCGTGAGCGCTCGTTGTCAAGAGCAGCTTCGCCCTGTTCTGCAACGTTCTTCAGTTTGTTCTTGAAGTTAGAAAGGCGGCGGCGTGCAACGCTTACGTTCAGTTCCTTGTACAGTTTGTCGAGTGCGGCGTGATACTCGTCATATAGTTTGTCTTTCTCCTTGAACGGAACGTGACCTATGCCATTATATTCTTCAACCAGTTTCTGTGCAGCCTCTTGAGCGTTGTTGCCGGGTTCTTCAGCAAGTGCTTTCAGTTTGGCTATCACTTCGCGTTTCTTCTCAAGATTTGCGTGCTCTTCGCTTCTTTGTCCGGCGTTTGCGGCGTTGCGTGCTTCAAAGAAGTGGTTGCAGGCGCCAAGAAATTCTTCCCACAGCTGGTCGCCAAGCTTCTTCGGAACCATGCCTATCGTTTTCCATTCTTTCTGGAGAGCGATGAACTTGTCGGATGTCGATTTCCAGTCGGTGCTGTCTTTCAGTTCGTTGGCTTTTTCTATAAGGGCGCGTTTGTGCTCTACGTTTTCCTTGAACTTGTCTTTCTGTGTCTTGAAATACTCGGCTTTGCGTCCGAAGAAGTCGTCGCATGTGGCACGGAAGCGCTCGAATATTTTTACGTTCATCTTTTGGGGTGCGAAACCTATTGTCTTCCACTCCGTCTGAATCTCTATTATTTCTTTCGTGTGCTTTTCCCAGTCGCCGGAGCCCTTGTTTTCAGCAGCCGCTATGGCTTCCACCTTTTCGCAAAGGGCTGTTTTGCGTGCGAGATTTTCCTCTTCCTTGGCGCGTAGTTCCTCAAAATGTTGCTGGTGGCGCTTGTTTATTACTGTCGATGCAGCCTTGAAGCGTGTCCATATTTCCTCTCGCAGTTCCTTTGACACCGGTCCTATTTCGCGATATTCCTGGTGCAGCTTCTGCAGTTGGTGGAATGCGCTTATCAGGTCTTCCTCGTCGGCGAGCTTTTCTGCTGCTTCGCACAGACGGGTCTTTAGTTCGAGGTTTTTCTTGAAGTCATATTCGCGGGCTTCGCTGTTGAGTTTCAGCATGTCGTAGAACTGTTCTACATATAGCTGGTAGCTGCGCCATACTTCGTTGGCTTTGGGTGCCGGGATGTTCTTTATCTCTTTCCATTCCTGTTGCAGAGATTTGAATTCCTGATACGACTTGTTGGCTTCTTCCGGCGATGTTACCATAGATTTTATCTTCTCTATGATTTCGAGCTTGCGCTTCATATTTTCTTCTTTTTCAGCTTCCTGCTCTTTGAATATCTGTGTGCGCTTGTCTTTTATTATGCTCATCTCGGCTTTGAAAGCCTCTTCTGTCTCATCGGGCAGCAGCTGATATTTTTCGGGGTCGCCGCCTCCGTCGATGAAAGCCTTGAATGCGGCTTCACGTTCTGCAATGTGCAGTTTGTAGAAGGCGGTTTTCAGCGAGTCCACTTCATCTTTTTTGGGCGTTTCGTCGCTGTGTGCTATTTCTTTTACTCTGTCGAGCACCTCTTGTTTGGACGTATATACTTTCTTAGTGGATTCCTCCTGAGCCTCCGGTGTGGCGTCGGTGGCAGTGTCGTCTGCCTTGTTTTCATTTTCCACTTGTGGCGTTTCGTCTTGTACAACGGTTGTTTCCGTTGTTTCCACGGTATTTTCCACTACATTCAGTTCTTCGTTCTTTCCTACTTCGAGGGTGTTTTCTTGAGAGTCCATCATATAAACTTTTTAGTCAATGATTCATTTTTCGCGTGTTGTTTTGCGCGTTTTTTCGTGAATATTCAGCCGCAAACTTACTGAAAAATATTTTAAAAGCCTAATATAAAAGGTATTTTTTTCGCATTGAAACGTCAAATGAGCCTTTTGTGGCGGAAAATCCACCAGAAGATACCGGATATAGTGACTGAAAGGACGAGTGCTATTATGAAGCCGAACGGGTTATCTTCCATTCCGTTTATCAGGTTCATTCCGAAAAGGCTGGCTATGAGCGTGGGGAACATGAGTATGATGGACACTGAGGTGAGTGTACGCATCACGGTGTTCATGTTGTTGTTGATGATGCTCGAGTATGTATCCATTGTCGATTCGAGGATATTCGAGTAGATATTGGTGGTTTCTCGCGCCTGCGTTATCTCAATGTTTACATCCTCGATGAGATCGGCGTCGAGTTCGTCTATCTGCAGTTTGAATTTCAGTTTCGACAGCAGTGTTTCGTTGCCGCGTATGGATGTAATGAAGTATGTTAGCGAGTCCTGCAGGCGGCTTAGTCCTATGAGCGATTCGTTGTTCACTTCGCGGTCGAGGTTTCTTTTGGCTTTTTCTATGAGGCTGTTTATCTGTTTGAGGCGTTTCAGATACCATACGGCCGACGACAGGAACAGGCGGAATATCATGTCTACGTGGTCGGTAAATCCTACGCCGCGTTTCTGCTGGAAGCTGACAAAGTCTATCATCATGTTTGTCTCGTAGTAGCACACCGTTATTGTCACGTCGCGCTTGTGTATTATGCCGAGCGGCACGGTAGTGTATGGCGTGCGTGAGCGTATTTCTTTTACGTACGGTATACGCAGGATTATCAGCATCCAGCCGTCGTCGTATTCGTAGCGTGCCCGCTCGTCGGTATCGCTTACGTCAGAAAAGAAATAGTCGGGAATTTTGAAGCGTTCTTCCAGTTCCTGTTGATCTTCCTCTGTTGGACATGTCACTTGTATCCAGCAGTTGGGCTGCCATTCGTCAATGACACTCAGCCCTCCGGTTGTGTTCCAGTATGTTTTCATTTTGCTAATCCTCCATGCTTAAAGATTTTCACGGCGGATTAGCTTCTTAGAGCAATCCTCCGCGACTTAAAAGTTTAAGTTCTCCGCGTGATAATCGTCCATAATGTGTTTGAAAATTGAATTTTGCGTTGCAAAGGTAATAAAAATAAATTATTTCGTGCCAAAGTGAAATGCGCTTTTTTGTGTCGGCAGTGTGTTTTTAATGCCTTATTAATATTGTCTTCACATGTTTTCGGGGGGAAGACGGTATGGGGAGCATGCTGTGCCGGTTCTGTTTCGCGCGCGCGTATATATAATATGGTGTCCCCGAAAATGTTGCCCGTCCGTCTGTTCGGGACAGGCGGACGGGCTGTTGTGTGTTTGTGCCGGTATGATGCCCGGCGCGGCATTATTTCACGGGAATGTTCTCCAGAGCCTTCTTCAGCAGTTGCCAGAAAGGTTCCACTGTTTCTATGAGGGCACGTTCGTTGGTGGTGTGCGGTGAACGGAGTGTAGGTCCGAGTGACACCACGTCGAGATGCGGATATTTGCCGAGAATGATAGAGCATTCCAGTCCGGCGTGGTCTATCTGTACTATGCCGTCGGTACCGAACAGTTCTTTGTATGTCTGCATCATGAGGTTGAGCACTTCGCTGTTGGGGTTGGGGTCCCATCCGCCGTAGCTTCCTTCAGTCTCCACCTTCATGCCCGCCATGTTGAAGCAGCTCTCCAGAGTTGTCGTGACATACTCCTTCATGTCTTCGCGTGCGGAGCGTGCGAGAATCTGTATGGATGCGCTTCCGTCTCCAATGTTGATTATTGCGAGGTTGCTGGAGGTTTCCACCACGTCGGGATAGGCGGGAATCATGCGCACCACACCGTCGTGGCAGGCATATATGGCGTCTATGAGATTGTCCTGTATCTCCACCGGTACCTGCATTTTGGGCGTTTCCACCTTCTCTGTGAATAGCTGTATTCCGTTTTCTATGCCCTTATATTCGTCGATGAACTGCTCCTTCCATTCGCTTACCAGCTCGTCGAGAGCCTCGGCGTTTTCTTTCGGCAGTGTCAGCACCACTTCGGCGTTGAACGGAATGGCGTTGCGCATGTTGCCTCCGTTCCATGTTGCGAGGCGTGCGTCACACTCGGCTACGGCATCGCGCACTACGCGTACCATCAGCTTGTTGGCGTTGGCGTGCCCTTTGTGTATGTCGAGGCCGCTGTGTCCGCCGCTCAGTCCCTTCAGGGTTATTTTCACAGCCACATCTTCCGTGTCGGTTTCCACCTCCTTGTAGTCGAGTGTGGCGGTGATGTCTATGCCTCCGGCGCTTCCTATCACGAATTTGCCCCACGATTCCGAGTCGAGGTTAAGCAGTATGTCTCCGTTCAGTTCTCCGGCGGGCAGGTCGGTGGCGCCGCAGAGACCGGTCTCCTCATCGGCGGTGATGAGAGCCTCCACCGGTCCGTGTCTCAGTGTCTTGTCTTCCATGACAGCCATGATGGCAGCCACACCCAGGCCGTCGTCGGCGCCGAGGGTAGTGTTTCTTGCCTTCACCCATCCGTCTTCCACATAGGTCTCTATCGGGTCGGTCTCGAAGTTATGGTTGCTTTCGGGCGATTTCTGCGGAACCATGTCCATGTGCGCTTGCAGAATAACGCCTTTGCGGTTTTCCATGCCCGGCGATGCCGGTTTGCGCATTACTATGTTCTGTGCTGCATCCTTGAATGCTTCGACGCCTGCCGACTTTGCGAAGTCGAGCAGAAATTGCTGTATCTTCTCCAGATGTCCTGATGGGCGTGGCACCTGTGTAAGCAGATGGAAGTTGCGCCAGATACATTCAGGTTTGAGGTTTTTGATTTCTGTTGTCATAATAGCTGTTTTTTTATGGGGATTAGTATTTCTTTGTTGTCGTCTTATATAGATGTGGCATTGCCGTCGGCGCCGGTCTGTGCGTCGGTTCTTCTCTTTGTGAATGCCAGTGCGCCCCATGCCCATACGCCGAGCAGTATAACGAGCATTGTCTGCACCGTATGTACTATAAGCACGAAGTAGAGAGCGTCGGCTTCTGCCACGCCATATAGCATGAGCATTGTCTTCACGGCGAAGTGCCACGGTCCGGCTCCGTTAGGCGTGGGCACTATTACGGCTATGCTTCCCACCACGAACGTGACCATGGCGCATGCCGCGCCGAGATTCGCCGTGAAGTCGAAGCAGAAGAATGTCAGGTAGTAGTGCAGGAAGTAGCATGCCCAGATGCCTGCGGTGAGCAGTATGAAGAGTGGTATGTTGCGCACCTTGCGCAGCGAGGTCACTCCCTGCAGAATGCCGCTAAGTGTGGCTTTCACCTTATTATATATGGAAAGTTTTTTCAGCAGCACGTGGAGCAGCCACAAGGCAGCCATGCCGCACACTGCTGTCACGGCGTAACCGGTGGCTGAAAAACCCCTCATGATGCTTTCAAGGCTTGTGCCCGTCTCGTCGAAGAAAGTGTTGAACACGCGCACCTGCAGCAGTAGCGTAAGTCCGGCAATGGTAGCCACCACTATCGAGTCGATGGCGCGTTCTGTCACCACGGTACCCAGAGCCTTGGCAAACGATGTGCCGTCGTAGCGCTTCAGCACTCCGCAGCGTGTAAATTCGCCTATGCGGGGCACTACAAGGCTGGCCGCATACGACAGGAACACCGAGTTTACGCAGGTAGAGGAGCGCGGATGCTCATCGACGGGCTCCAGGGTCTGCCGCCACCGCCATCCTCTTATGGCTTGTGCAAGTATGCCGAAGGGGAAAGACAGCAGCATCCAGCCCCAGTGCATGTCGTGCTGCATGAAATGTCCGATATTTCTGAAGTCGAAATCACGATACATCCAATAGAGAATGGCACCGCCGAGAACGAGCGGCATCATTATCTTGATGATGACATTTGCTATCTTCCGTAGTTCCATATCGTTTGCAAAAGTACATCATTTTGGGCGTAATGCAAAATAAAAGAGCTCCTATTTGGGTTTATGTTGTCGTCAGAAACAGGCATTGCAATCATAAGAAAAAGGTTGTTTTGGGTTGTTACCGTTATCGTAACTATAGATATGATTTGCCGTACGGTTATTGGATGCTCGTAACTGCACTTAATGAAAGTTAATTTGTAAAGATATTTGGTCGAATTTAACATTTTTAAATCCGGTATTCTAGGTGTAAATTTTTGCTAATCAAAGTGGGATGATTTATGCTCCCGACGGGTCTAAAAACGATTACGCTTTTTTGGCAACGCCGTTACGACGTATCGGCACTGCCATTA
>CAMTJK010000168.1 GCA_947072805.1 uncultured Prevotella sp. | reverse complement strand
CAATCACGTACTATTTGAGTTAATTTTTTATAAATAGCAAATATATCCTACGCATTATTATACATAATATACATAATATACGTATATTTGCATTAATCAAGCACGGTCTATTGTCGGGAAATGGCTCTGTCTGACAAAAGGCTTAATGAAAATTCAGAGCTCGAATACTAGTTTTTTATGAAAAAGATTTCCTTTTATCTGATGATGTTGCTCGTGTCTTTCTTCACGACAGCAGCTCTTGTGTCATGCGGTGGTGACGATGACGATCCCGAAGATAATCCTCCTGGTGGCGGCGGTGGAGGCAGTTCTGTACTTGATGCAAACGCACAGAAGCTGAAGCTGGAAGCATGCGCCAACGAACTGATGGCTAAAATCAAGGCAAACGAATTCCAGAACATTGCCAACATCATCAACAGCGTGCGCAGCAAAACCGACAGCAACTACGAGACCAATGCCGTTGAGGACTGGTTTGAGGCCTGCAGTGACGCCTGCATCATTTCAAGCACATCAAACAATACCAAACGTCTTTACCGCGCCTCCAACTATGAGGGCACTTTCGAATATACGAACGGCAAATGGGTACAGACTGCCACAAATGGCACGCTTACTTTCCGCTTCTATGACACCGCAAACAAATTCTGCGAGGTGAAAGCCGTGACAAGCGGAATGGAATACAAGGTGCATCACGATGCTTTCGACAGCGAGACATACACCTATTATCCCTACTATTCCACGAAGTACAAAGAGAATGCCTTCATGATTCCGGAGAATATCAATGTTACCCTCACACAGGGCGGTACTGAGGTGGCAAGCGCTACAGTGCATTCTGTCATCTCTATTGCCAACAGCTCTACCGGAGAGGTTGATTTTGGCAGAGACAACTGCGAAGTGACCACAACCGTAAAGGTAAACAACTTCACATTCAACGTGGAAAAGGCTTCGTTCAAGGGTGGAAGCAACGCCGAAGGCTATGTGTCGGCTTGGCTGAACAAGGGTTCGGAGCGCCTCATCACACTCAACGGCAACATCAACGGCAACACAACCGACGAGGATAACATAAAGGCTGGCAAGCTGACATTCTCTGTCGATGCTCTCGGCAAGGTAAGAGTGGGAGGCACTGTTGCAAGCATCGACCAGTTCAGAGATGCCATCGACAAAGCCGATTACAATTCCGGAAACGAGACAGCATACCGTTCTGCCATAACAAGTGCCAACAACCAGCTCAACATAAACGTCTATTTCGACGGAAGAAGCACGTCCGACTCCTACATCAAACTGGAGCCTAACAAGATATGGAGCTATTACGGTAGCGAAGAATGGGGCTATGATACAGTGATATACTTCTCTGACGGTAGCGGATACAATACTATCGAAGACTTCTTCGACGATGTAACCTTCGACAATGTAATAAACACATTCGAAGATCTCATCGATGACTTCGACAATCTCATAGATTAAGTTTTTACGTCATTGTGGGTTTAGTGACACACAGACTTGCAACGATATTACTTTTTTGCGCGGTGGTCTGCGAGACCGCCGCGCAAATTTCTGTTTCCTCCGATACGCTGAAGGGCTCGCTCCACGGTGTTACCGTGAGCGGACGCAAGGTGCGCACATTTCTTAACTCCTTTGCAGGCACAAGCGTCGTAAACATGGAGATGATGCACGAGATGCCGCGCATTCTCGGCAATTCCGACCCTCTGCGCTACGCCCAGACACTGCCGGGCGTACAGACCAACTCCGAGTATGACGCCGGACTGCACATACAGGGCTGCGACAATGCTCACAATCAGATAGGCATCGGCGGCATCCCGATATATAACGCAGCGCATCTGCTGGGTTTCTTCTCCATCTTCAACTCCTCCCACTTCCACAGCATGCAGCTCACGAAGACCGCTCTCGGCGCCTCAAGTCCCAACAGGCTCGGCGGCATCGTAGACATGCAGCATGCCGACACTCTGACACGCACCTCCGGCGGCTATCTGTCGGTAGGTCCCATGTCGTCGCAAGGCACACTGCGCATGCCCCTCGGCAAGCGTTCGTCGCTTGTCATGTCGGCACGTGCCGCCTATCTCAACCTGCTATACTCGCAATGGCTGAAGTTTGAAGAAGAGACCATGCGCTACTTCTTCCATGACTACAACCTTACCCACACGCTAAGGCTGTCGGACCGCGACCTGCTGCGCACCGATTTCTATTACGGAGGCGATGACGTGGGCTACGACGACAACACATACAGCATGAAAACAAAGCTAAAGTGGAACAACACGATGGCTTCGCTGCACTGGCAGCACCGCGGCACCAACGGCACTGAGACCGGACAGACAGTATATTATACAGGCTACAACAACCACTTCAACCTCAACCAGCCCACCACAAGGGTGCAGCTCAAATCTCATATACGTGATATCGGATACAAAGGCCGTCTGAAGGCAGGAGGCAGCGAGCTTGGAGCCGACATTACGTGGCACGACATTCTTCCACAGACGCCCTATGTCAGCGGCGTCATAATCCACGACAACGCCGGAGAGAATGCACAACACGCTCTGGAAACGTCACTTTACGCCACGACGACGTTGCCTCTTTTCTCACGGACAGCACTTACTCTCGGTGCGCGTTACAATTTCTTCGGCTGCGACGACAGCCGGCGCCATTCACTCGACCCGTCCATGGTTCTTGCCTTCACGCTTTCGGACGCATCGACGCTCACTTTTAGCGCAGGCATAAAGCACCAGTATCTCTTCAAGACAGGTTTTTCTGAAGCGGGACTGCCCACTGAGTTCTGGCTGGCGTCGGACAAGGAGCGCAAGCCGCAGTATTCCTACAATGCTTCCGTGCTCTTCGATACCTACCTGTGCGGCAAGGCGTGGCACATTTCGGCTGAAACGTACTACAAACGGCTTTTCCATCAGATAGAATACATAGGAAACGTGCTGGACTTTATATTCACCGACTATCAGATAGAGAACGTCCTTATATGCGGCAACGGCTATAACTACGGCTTGAATCTGCTTGTAGAGCGGCGCAAAGGCAGGCTTACTGGCTGGCTGGGCTACTCTCTGGGCAGGGCGTGGCGGCGTTTTCCCGGCACGGAATACAGCGGACGCTATCCCGCCTCGCACGAACGCATACACGAGTTGAACGCCGTAGCCACCTACCGCCTCGGCAAGCGATGGAGCTTCGGTTCGTCGTTTGTGGCTGCCTCGGGCACTCCATACACCGGAGCCAGGCGCTTTTACCTCATAAACCAGAATGTGATAACGGAATTCGGCAAGCACAATGGCAGCCGCGTGCCGGCATATATGCGTCTTGACCTTTCTGCCAACTACGATTTCAAGTGCAGGAAGGGGCGGCAGAGCGGAATCAACCTGTCGCTATACAACGCCACGGGGCACAAGAACGCCCTTATGTACAGGCTGAAAATACATAACGACAAATACGGTTACCGTCCTTTCAACTTCATTCTGAAGATACTGCCATCCATAAACTACTATTACCGTTTCTAAAAAAATTCTCCATAACCATGAAGATACGTCACTCCCTACTCTACGTTCTTACGGCGCTGCTTGCGTTTTCGTGCTCTGACGACAATGAGCCCGCACCCGACGACATCATCGTGGTGGAGGGTTGGATAGAGAACGGCGACTTTCCCATCGTCATGCTCACCCGCAGTCTGCCCATCGACGACGAATATCGCTCCATAGACGAGGTGTCACAACTCATGGAGCGGTGGGCAAAGGTGACCATCAGCGACGGCGAGCGCGAGGAAGTGATGGTGGGACGCTACGACAAGGAGTTTTTTCCGCCTTACATGTACACCACCTCACGCATGAGGGGCGAGAGCGGCAAAACCTACCGCATACACGTGAGCTGCACCGACGGTTCCGAAGCCTCTGCCACGGCAACCATTCCGCCGCCTGCTACAATCGATTCGATATGCACTGAAAGGGTGGCAGGCAACGACACCCTGCGCCAGGTATATGCCTATGTTGCCGACGACCGCAGCGAAGAGCGTTACTATAAGGTGTTTGTCCATGTCATGAACCGTGACAAGTGGTTTCTTTCGGCTTATCTCGGCGTCACGTCAAGCTCCATGATGGATGCCGATGGGCGTATCGCCGTGAACAACGGGCGCAGAAATCCCGAGAAAAACTTCACTCCCTACTTCGCCGTGGGTGACACGCTCGTGGTAAAAGTGGTACGCACCGACCGCGAGGCATACGAATTCTGGAGGCGTTTCGAGGACATCACGATGCTGTCGCGAAATCCTATCTTCCCTACCAGCGACAATCTTCCGTCAAACATGGACGGTGCCTTAGGCTTCTGGTTCGGCTACGGTACCGACAAGCGCATCATCGTCATAGAGTAACGCTACCTCGCGGCTCCTACGGCATCAGTCGCCGTAGAATCTGCCTGCAGCCCTAAGCTGATGGCGCATGATGCTCAAGAACTCCTGACTTTCCTGCAATATGTTAAGGTAAACAAGAGAAATCTTCATGTTTGCCGGATTATGGTCGTTCTGCATCCTGTCGTAGTGGCGCTTGCGTATCACTGAGAGCTCGTCTTTCGTCCTGTCGGCCTCGGCGAGCAGGCTGTCGTAGCCGTCAAAACGTCCTGTGGACAGCATTGCCTCCGTGCGCATGAGCAGCTCGGTTACGCGGCGGCGTATCGGCGTGAGTTCCTCGACGTAGGCGGGCAGCAGCGGATTGAAATTGTTGTCCACATGCTCGCGTATGGGGTCGAGCATACGCTTCAGGCAGTATATGTACTGCTGGTCGCTGTTCACGCCGAGGTGATACCAGGTGTTGCGCTCCAGTGCCGTATCGGACGGAACCCTGCGCATGGCAAGCAGCTCTTTGCGTCTGTACTTTTTCAGCATCTCCTGCTCGTGGTCGAGTTCCTTGCGTGTCTGTGAGAGCAGGCTCAGATTTTCGTCGAGCAGACCGTCTATTATCTTGTCGTACTGCTCATGTGCAAAGCGGCACACAAAGCTCTGCGTACGCGATACGTGCTTCTTCAGCAAGTCCCACACTATTTCGGGGTCGTGTGCCCTCATCATGAGCAGGAACACGTCGTCTTTCTTTTCGTCCTTTGCCTTCTTTCCGTACTGTATGTTGCTGCGTATGAGCAGGAACACAGCCAATGCCATGAACAGAGCCATTACTATGAAGCCTCCGAAGTGCATGAGCGAGCACACAATGGAGCATGCCACGAACGCCACTCCCGCCGTAATGAACCATCCGCCTATAACGGAGAGCACTCCGGTAATGCGGAATACGGCACTCTCACGGCTCCATGCGCGATCGGCGAGGCTCGAACCCATGGCCACCATGAATGTCACATAGGTAGTGGAGAGGGGCAGTTTGTAGTTTGTGCCCACTATGATAAGCACGGAGGCGAGCACCAGGTTTACCGATGCGCGTACCATGTCGAAAGCTGCACCGTCTGCCATTATGGCTTCCTCCTTACGGAATCGTGAGTCTATCCAATGCAATGCCGACAGCGGAATAATCTTAGTAACGAACGAGCCCGTATTCTGCGTGGCTCTCACTATGCTGCGTGCGGCTTTCGACGAGCCGAACATCTCGTCGCCCTCATCCTGCCGCGACAGGTCTACGCTGGTCTTCACCACACCCTGCGCCTTTTTCGACGTACACATTGCTACAATCATTATCACTCCCGCCGCCATAAGATAGAGCAGCGGTGTCTTGGCGCTCGGCATCAGCGAGTGCATCATGAAAGTGTCCGGATTTCCGTTGCCGTTGGCAGCAAAGTCGCAGTAAGAGTCAAGTCCAGCCATTGGCACGCCTATGAAGTTCACGAGGTCGTTTCCTGCAAAAGCCATGGCGAGAGCGAAAGTACCCATGAGCACCACCACCCTGAACACGTTTACACGCAACAGATGGAGCACCTCCGAGAGTATGGTAGAGCCTACGAAGAAGGCAGCAAGCAGCCACGGTGTGTTGTCGGTTATCCACTGGCGGTGCGTGTCGGCTATGAAAGGCGATTTTGACAGTCCCTTAATGAAGATAAAATAGCTGAGAAAGGTGAAGGCAATGCCACCGAACACAGCCACCGTATAGCGCAGGCGCTTAGTATAATTGAAGGTGAACACGATACGCGCCAGCCACTGCACGACAAGTCCGCACACAAAGGCTATCGCCACGCTCACAAAGATGGCTATGATGACACTAAGGGCCTTGTCGCTGTTGAGCAGCATCTCGAGCGTCAGCGCATCGTCGGAAGCCATTTTAAGCACGGCGAGAACGAATGTGCCGCCAAGGAGCTCGAAAACGAGCGACACTGTGGTAGACGTGGGCAAGCCGAGCGAGTTGAACACGTCGAGCACTATAACATCGGTAACCATCACCGCGAGGAATATGGTCATCACCTCGTGGAACGAATAGTTGTCGGGGCGCATTATTCCGTGGCGTGCCACATCCATCATGCCGGCACTCATCACGGCACCTATTACCACACCTGCCGAGGCTATTATCATAACCGTGCGGAAAGTGGCAACCTTGGCGCCAATGGCTGAATTGAGGAAGTTTACGGCGTCGTTGCTAACTCCCACAAAGAGGTCGAACACTGCCAGAACGAGCAGGAAGACCACAATTGCTAAATAAATTGCTTCCATTTTTCTTTTAGATGCTTTTGTCCTTTGTATTTGGCGGCAAAATTAGACACGGCATGTTACAAAGATGTTAATACGAAATTAAAATACGACAATGTATATTCTCTCAAATGTCGAAACAATACGTATAACATTTATTTACTTTTATGAAAAATCTTGACTTTAACGTGTGTTA
>CAMTJK010000167.1 GCA_947072805.1 uncultured Prevotella sp. | reverse complement strand
AGCTCACGTACGTAACCGTTTTTCGACCCGTCGGGAGCATAAATCGACCCACTTTCATTAACAAATATTTACACCTAGAATGTCGGATTTAAAAATGTTAAATCCGACCAAATATCTTTACAAATTAACTTTCATTAAGTGCAGTTACGAGTCTCGTACGGCTGTGTCGGTGCAATGACAGTTTTGAGATTGAATACCGTTCACTGTCCGAGCAGTTTTTTTACCCGTTTCACATACTCTTCCGGATAGTCGTGAAAGGAGCGTGCATGGCGTGTGCCATGTGTTGTCCACAGGCTTTTCTCTCCCTGTTTGGCTTTGTAGAGCGGCATTGCCATGCTGTAAGGCACAAAGGTATCGCTGTCGCCGTATATGAACAGCATGGGGCGGTTGCATCGTGCCACCTGCCGTATCGGCGAGGCCTCTTCGAAGGTCCATCCGTATCTGGCATTGCACAGCATGCTTGTAACGTGCATGAGCGGAAACTGCGGCATTCCGAACATCTCCTTCAGCTGTAGAGCGAACTCGTCCCATACCCCTGTGTAGCCGCAGTCAGCCACAAACCACCGTACATACTGCGGAAGTTCTTCGCCCGACACGTTCATCGTGGTGGCGGCACCCATCGAAACGCCATGTACCACCATCTGTGACGCTTCTGCCGGTCGGCGGAACAAGCGCTCTGCCACAGCCATCCAGTGCAGCACGTCGAGCCTGTCTTTCCAGCCCATCTGTATGGCGTCGCCCTCGCTCAGACCGTGCGCGTGCAGGTCGGGCATCAGTATGTTGAAGCCAAGGTCGTGATGATACATCCTGCCGAGGTAGAGAAACTTTATGGCGCAGTCCTTATATCCGTGAACGATGACAGCCGTGCGTCCGTGTGCGCTGTCGTTGCGGGCATAGAGGGCGTGGTGTCGTTCGCCCGTGGGCATGGTTACGAACGTATCGCGCAGTGAGCCGCAGTTCTTCATGCTGTCAGCCCACGCCCATGCCACAGGATAGTTGTCGTGCAGTTGTCGGTATGCACTGTCGGTGTCGTGCCTGTTGGCATCGGGCGAAAGCGAGAACGACAGCATGTAGAAGCCGGCACCTATGGTGGCAAGAGCCGTAATGAGCAGTGCGGCGGCAGTGATGATGAGCAGTTTCTTCATATTCAGACGGTTTTGTCTATGCAAATATACACAATAACAGTCAAAGGCACATTCCGGTTACATTTGTTTTGTAATTTATAGCATAATGTATCATTTTATTCTTTTTGTCCCTGCAACATCAATTAAATTTCCATTTAGTTTGCAGATTCGCATTGTTTGCATACCTTTGCATGGTATTACGCAGCGCAGGACACGCTTGCTGCGTGGGAAAAATGATGAAGAGAATACTCCTTGTATATATAATAATGTGTATTCCGACGCTGAAGATGTGGGCGGGACTGAAAGACGGCGAAGCCTGTGACGACCTGTTGCAGTACACACCCTATGCCGCCCTGTTCACGCTGAAAGCCTGCGGAGTAGACTCGCGCGACGCGTGGGGACGTCTTGCCGTCACTGCCGCCGCCTCGTTTGCTGTATCAGCCGGCACCACGTATGCCCTGAAGAATACCGTCAGAGAGTGGCGTCCCGACAACAGTGACCGCCGTTCGTTTCCGTCGGGTCATGTCACCATAGCTTTTGCAGGAGCCACCATGCTGCACAGAGAGTATGGCAGCGTGTCGCCGTGGATAACCGTGGGCGGATATGCCGTGGCCACCGCCACCGCCGCTTCCCGCCTGATGCACGACCGCCACCACTGGTATGACGTGGCGGCAGGAGCAGCCATAGGAGTGCTCGGCACGGAACTAACATTCTATCTCGGAGACAGACTCTTCCCCAAGAAACACCCGGGCAGCACCGCAACCGTGGTCTTTACAGGCACCGGTCTCAATGTGGCTGTGGCTTTCTGACATATTACCTAACGACAAGACAATGAACATCGACCGCATTGACCCTCCTTTCTGGTACGTAGGAATGAAGTACGGCATGGTGCAGCTCATGGTGAGCGGGTGCAACATAGGCAATGCCGGCGTGGAAATATCGTGCAAGGGAGTGGAGGTGGTGAGCGTTACACGCCTTGACAGTCCCAATTACCTTCTGCTATATCTCGACATAAGCAAAGCTGCCGAGGGTACATTCCAGATAAACTTTATCTCTCCTGAAGACGCCGGCGGCACGCTGACCCGTACCTACCGGCTGTGCCGCCGCGAGAAGGATGGCGCCGACCGCACGGGCTTCGGTTGCGACGACGTGCTGTACCTGCTGATGCCCGACCGCTTTGCAAGCAGCGGAAGCATAAAACACCCCGTGCCGGACATGAAACCGTACCGCATAGACCGCAACAAGCCGTCGCTAAGACACGGGGGCGACCTGGAGGGCATACGCCGCAGGCTCGACTATTTCGGCGAATTGGGCGTTACAGCCCTGTGGCTCACCCCTGTGCTGGAGAACGATATGCCCGACCGTGGAGACTCTTCATCGTACCACGGCTATGCCATAACCGACCACTACAGCGTGGACAGACGCCTCGGAAGCAACTCGGAATACAGACAACTGGTGGACGAGGCACACGCAAAAGGACTGAAGGTGATAATGGATATGGTGTTCAACCACTGCGGATTCTGTCACCGCTGGGTGGCAGACCGGCCGTCGCACGACTGGTTTAACGCCTCGCAGTGGCTTGACGACTACGAAAAGGCAAACGCCGAAGCCGGCACAAGTCCCGAGGAGGTGGCGCGAACGAGCGGCAGTTATCTGCAGACAGCCTACCGCCTGACACCCATAGCCGATGCCTATGCCGCCGATGTGGACGTGAAGAATGTAGTGGAGGGATGGTTCGTGCCTGCCATGCCCGACCTCAACCTGCGCAATCCGCACGTGCTCACCTACCTGAAGCAGTCGAGCTTCTGGTGGATAGAGACGGTAGGCATAGACGGAATACGCATGGACACCTATCCGTATGCCGACGCGCAAGCCATGGCACGGTGGGCGAAAGAGCTGGACGAAGAATATCCACGCTTCAATGTGGTGGGCGAGACGTGGGTTGCCGACCCTGCCTTTACGGCTGCATGGCAGCGTGGCTCAAGGCTCGCACACACGGACAGTAGGCTGAAGAGCGTGATGGACTTCAGCTTCTACGACCGCATGAACACCGCCAGGCACGAAGAGACCGATGCCATGTGGCACGGACTGAACCGCATATACCACTGCCTGGCAAGCGACTTCCTTTATCCTGACCCCTCCGGCGTGCTCGCCTTCATAGACAATCACGACACCGACCGCTTTCTCGGCAAGGGGAAGAACATGCCTCTGCTGAAACAGGCACTCGCACTGCTGCTCACCATGAAGCGCACGCCACAGATATATTACGGAACGGAAATTCTGATGAACGGAACAGCCGAAAAAAGCGACGGCAACGTGAGACGTGACTTCCCCGGCGGCTTTCCGGGCGACAGGCGCGACGCCTTCACACAGCAGGGACGCACGCTGGCAGAAGACTCGATGTTTCGCTGGCTCAGCAGGCTGTTGCACTGGAGGCAGGGCAACGATGTGATAAGCCATGGCACACAGACACACTTCATGCCGCGAGGAGGCGTCTACGTGCTCGCCCGACGCAAGGACACACGCGCCGTACTCACAGTAGCCAACGGCACCTCGCACACGGCAACCTTCGAGGTGGCTCATTACGCTGAAGTGACAGGCACGGCAACACAGGCACGCGACGTGATAAGCGGACGACGATATTCACTTGCCGCCGACATACAGCTGCGTCCGAGGCAGACCCTTATTCTCGAACTGTCGTATACCACATGATGATGAAGCTGACCGTAGAATATCTGAAGACACGATTTGCCGTATTCAACACCTGCTATTTCGGAGGAAAACTGCCCGAACCTGCATTCAAGATAATGAATTCGCGCACACGACTCGGCATGTTTACGTGCAGAAAGGAGCGCAAGGGCTTCTTCATGACAAGGCGCGTGGTGGAGAATACCATAAAGATAAGTTCGTTCTACGACGCCACGGCACGCGACTATGACAACATTCTGCTGCACGAAATGATACATTATTATATATCACACAGCGGCAGGCGCGACAATTCCATGCACGGCAGACTCTTCATGGCAGAGATGGAACGCCTGAACAACTGCGGATGGCAGATAACCGTGTCGGTGGATACCCGCAAATGGACGATAGCAGAACGCAACATTGCATCGAGCTACCGCGTAATAGCCCTCACCACAACAGCAGGACAGCACTGCCTGTCGGTGGTGAACCCCGCATATATCAGCCGCATAGACCGCATGGCAAAGTCGTCTCCGCGCATTGCCGGCTACGGATGGTACGACTCTACAGACGCTTTCTTCGCCTCGTTTCCGCGGGTGCGCTCCCTGCGCTGCCGACGCGTTAGGCCAGAAGAGTACCGACGCCTGATGGCTGTCATGACGCCCGTGACGGTGAGCTGCCGGGAGTGAAAAAAGCATGCGCCGGCATTGCTGTTTGACATTTATTTTATATTTTTGCGACAACAAGCTATTTACACACAAAATCAGACTATAAGATGAAAAGGTTTTTATTTGTCCTGTTTGCTTTCTGCGCACTCACATCGTTTGCGCAAGAAGAAAAGCAATGGCTGCTCGTGGAACAGCAGAGTGGAACGGAAATACCGGTGGGCAGTGTGGCTTATCTGCTCGCCGCCGACGATGAGGCCGCCTTTGCCGTGGTGTGCAACGACGGAAAGGTGGTGAACGGCATTACTGCAGCTACGTTCAAATATGCCGCCCCCTCGGCTATAGACAACGCCGAAACGCATAAGTCAGACCTGCTGCAGGGTGTGGTGGACGGCAAAATGCGCCTCGTTTGTGCCGAAGGTACCGCCATCTCGGTGTACGACGGCGCAGGACGACTGCTGAACAAGACAACGGCAGGAAAGCGGGAGACAGCAATAGACGTATCGTCACTGCCGACGGGTGTCTATTTTATAAAGGCAGGTGCTGCCGAGGCAGTGAAATTCCTTAAACGATAAAGAACACAAGACTATGATTACATTACGACATAAGACAATGGCGGCGCTGGTTGTGGCGTCGATAACGGCTCATGCACAGTTTGTGGTTGAGGCCGAAAGTGGAGAAACTACCGTGACAAAGGGCAGGGGAGATGCCGTATTCACACCCGCGGCAAACGGCGGATGGACATTTGGCGGCACCGATATAGGCAAAATAAAAAACATTACGGTGCAGACGCCGGAACAGAGGCTTGCCGGTTATGAGGCGCCGACGTACCCCGACTATTATCGTTTCATCTCCGGATGGAACCAAAGGGCAAAGTGGAATCTTGCCAACGTACACGATCCGACGATAGTAAAGGCCGCCGACGGATACTATTATATGTTTACCACCGACGCAAGCTTCGGCAATGCGCACAGCGGTCACGGTCACTTCATGTGCCGGCGCTCGCGAAATCTTGTGGACTGGGAGTTTCTCGGAACTACCATGCCTGCGCTGCCGGCATGGGTAAAGACCAAACTGAACGAGATACGCACGGCTATGGGACTGCCGGAAAGCCCTGCCGACTTCACCGACGACACACAGTTCGGATTTTGGGCACCATGCGTGCGAATGCTGGATAGCGGCATCTACCGCATGTATTACGCCATAACATGTCCCGGTAACCTCAACGGCAGCGGGACATGGAGCGAGAGGGCTTTCATAGGAATGATGGAAACGACAGACATTGCTGACGTCTCCTCATGGCAGGACAGGGGCTATGTGCTGACAAACGCGTCCGACAAGCAACTCGATTTCAACGTACCCAGCGGCGATTGGGCCAACTGCTACTATAAATGGAATGCCATCGACCCGTCGTATATAGTCACTCCCGAGGGCGAGCACTGGCTCATCTACGGCTCGTGGCACTCGGGCTTCGCTGCCGTAAGGCTTGACGGAGAGACAGGAATGCCGCTGAAGGAACTCGGAATGCCGTGGGGCGACGACATATCGGCGTTCGGAAAGCTCGTATATACGCGCCAGATGGGTAACAGATGGCAGGCTGCCGAGGCACCGGAGGTGGTATATCGTGACGGCTATTACTATCTGTTTATGGCTTACGACGAGCTCTCGGTGGCTTATAACACACGCGTGGTACGCTCACGCAACATCGACGGTCCGTATTATGGCATCGACGGCACCGACGTGACGGGCGTAGGAGGCGACGCTTTTCCGCTGCTAACACATCCTTACCGCTTCAGCGAGGGCTACGGATGGGTAGGAATAAGCCACTGTGCGGTGTTCGAGGACGGACAGGGCAACTGGTTCTACTCCTCGCAGGGACGTCTTCCTGCCAACGCCTACGGCGATGCTTACAGCAATGCGATAATGCAGGGACAGGTGAGACGCATACTCTGGACAGAAGACGGATGGCCTCTCGTGATGCCCGAATGTTACGGTGCCGTGCCGCAGACGCCGATAACGGAGGATGAGATAGTGGGAACATGGGAAAACATTGCCCTCGAATATCAGTATCAGCGCCAGTGCGAACCGAACCAACTGACGCTCACTGCCGACCACAAGGTAATGGGTGCTCCTTTCGGCGGACAGACATGGAGCTTCGATGCTGCCACGGGCACGCTCTCCATCGGCTCGCTGAAGATGCGGCTGTGCCGTGAAGCCGACTGGGAGTCTTCGCCGCGCCGCGCCACTATAGTATGGGCAGGACTGGCAGCCGACGGACGCACAACATATTGGGCGAAACGCAAAGCCGACACCACCACATACGGGGCAACAGACAACAGC
>CAMTJK010000166.1 GCA_947072805.1 uncultured Prevotella sp. | reverse complement strand
TACCTTCTGATGCCATTTCTTGCGGCTTTATTCGTTTATTCGGGAGAATTTAGTTAAGTTTGCATACGCATTTGCTATGATATCAGAAGAATTGACATATCGAATACATGAGGCTTTCGACTTCGAGCCGACGGCAGAACAGGAGAGCGCCATACGCGTGTTTTCTGATTTCATGACCGACCGCGGCGATCGCGTGGTAATGGTGCTTCGGGGAGCCGCCGGCACGGGAAAGACATCGCTCGCGGGAGCAATGGTGAGGGCACTGGCTTCGCTCGGCATACGCATGGTGCTCATGGCACCCACGGGAAGAGCAGCGAAGGTGTTTTCTATCAATGCCGGTTATGCCGCCGCTACCATACATCGCAGTATCTATCGTCAGCGTATAGCAGGCGATTTGTCTGTATTCAATCTCAACGACAATCTTTATTCCAACACCATCTTCATTGTCGATGAAGCGTCGATGGTGGCAAATGGCGGTATGACCGAGTCGATATTTGGCAGCGGTCATTTGCTCGACGACCTCATACAATATGTGTATGGAGGCAACAACTGCCGCATGATGCTCATAGGTGACAAGGCGCAGCTGCCGCCGGTGGGCGAAGAGGAAAGTCCGGCGCTTATGGCTCCCGTACTGCAAAGTTATGGGCTCAAGGTGCATGAAGCCGATCTTAACGAGGTGTTGAGACAGGCGGCAGAATCGGGAATACTGTGGAATGCAACCATGATACGCAGCATGATAACGCATGATGAGGTGACGCAGCTGCCCAGGATAAGGCTTCGCGGTTTCGCCGACATACGTGTGGTGCCTGGAAGTGAACTTATAGAGACACTCGCCACGAGCTATAACAGGGTGGGGCAGGACGAAACGATGGTGGTGACACGCAGCAACAAACGAGCCAACATATATAATCAAGGCATCCGTAACATGGTGCTCGGACATGAGGAGGAACTGTGCTCGGGCGATATGCTTATGATTGTGAAGAACAAATATCTGAAGCCCAAGGCCCCGACAATAGCAAAGGCAGGCGGACAGACACCTTCAGATGGAGTACAGGACGGAAATGCCGACCTCTCCTTTCTTGCCAACGGTGACAGAATGCGCGTATACAGGGTAAGAAACGTCCATCAAATGCACGGATTCCGTTTCGCGGAGGTTACGATGCAGTTTCCCGACTACGACAATTACGAGCTCACCGACACAGTGATGCTCGACACGCTTACCACCGAGGCTCCAGCCTTGACGCGCGAACAAAGCGAGAAACTCTTCACCTCGGTCATGGAAGACTATGCCGATATACCAAAGAAGGAGGAGCGCTTGCGCAGTTTAAAGGAAGATAAGTACTATAATGCAATACAGATAAAATATGCCTATGCCGTAACCTGCCACAAAGCGCAGGGCGGACAGTGGGCTCACATCTACGTAGATCAGGGATATATGACCGACGATATGCTTACGCCCGATTATATACATTGGTTATATACGGCGTTTACGAGGGCATCAGAGTGCCTCTTTCTGGTTAATCTGCCTGCAAATATGCAGGATGCGTGAGCGGAACAGGTGAGACGGTAAAGCATTATTTCTTCAGACAGGCTAAGGAAACGATGAGAGGAAAAAGAATAGAGACGTTTGACGGACAGGCACATTGTTATATTGACAGCAACCTGCAGACATTTGACATCGATGCGGCACTCGGAGAGGTGTCGGAGCAGAGGCGCAACCAGGCGCTGAAATACTCTCATGAGCCGGGCAGACGCCAGTGCCTTGCCGCTTATATGCTACTAAAGGAGGCGCTTTTTGAGGATTTCGGCATTGAGGGAAATCCTGTTTTTGATTATTATGACGGTGGAAAACCGTTTCTTAGAGACTTTCCTCACATTCATTTCAGTATCAGTCATTGTCGCAATGCCGTGGCTTGTGTGCTGCATGATGCGCCTGTAGGCATTGATATAGAGACTATACGCCCCTACAAGCCACGCCTCGCCGCCTATGTGCTTAACGGTAGAGAGCTACAGGATGTTGAGGCATCGTCTCGCCGTGACATTGCCTTCATCCGCCTGTGGACCATGAAGGAGAGTATGCTGAAGATGACAGGGCAGGGCATCCGCTCCGATTTGAAGCAGCTGGATTTGCAGAATGGTTGTTTCTTTACGGCGGTGGAAGAGGAAGATGGTGCCGTGGTCACGGTGTGTAGGGCAAAGGAGAATATCTTGTTAAACTCAAACTTTACAATATGATAGTATTATATGTTCTTGTAGGATTGCTTGTCGGTGCCGCACTTTCGTGGATATTGGCATCAAGGAAGTCCGGTGTCATGGAGGCAGAAAAAGTGCAGCTCACCATCGATATGGAAAAGAGGAATACGGAGTTGCAGTTGCGTGCAGAACAAATAGAGCGGATGACTGCGCAAATAGAAGAACTTGAAAAGGAGAACAAGCTGCTTACCGGAACGTCACAGTCGCAGGAACGTGAGATAGAACTGTTGAGAGCCCAGACTGCAGAAGAAGTTCGCATACGCAATGAGCAGTTCTCGGAGCAGCTGAAGACAGCCAAGGAACAGCTTGCCAACGTGGCTCATCAGATTTTAGAGCAGAACACGGTGAAGCTGAAAGAGCAGAGCACCGAGAGCATCAGCAACATAACACGTCCTCTTAAAGACGCCATCAGCGACATGAGGAAAGCACTTGCCGACAACATGAAGGATTCGGCAGAACATTCCGCGTCGTTCCGCGAACAGATAAGGATGATGATAGACAGCAACCGCGAGATAGGAGAAAAGGCAGAATCGCTTGCCAATGTGCTTCGCCGCGACAATAAGATTGCCGGCAACATGGGTGAGATAATTCTCGGCGACCTGCTGGCATCGCAAGGACTTACCGAGGGCATACATTACGAGGTGCAGGCACGCCTTCGCGATGAAAACGGAAAGGCAATAAAGAACGATGAAACCGGGCGCGAGATGCAGCCCGACGTCATCCTTCATTATCCGCAGGGACAGGACGCCATAATTGATGCCAAAGTGTCGCTTGTGGCTTATCAGAAATATGTAAATGCTGAAACGCCCGAAGAGAAAGAACGTTATCTGCAGGAGCACATCAAGAGCGTACGCCAGCATGTGAACGAGCTGGCACGCAAAGATTACAGCAAGTATGTCAAGGCACCGCGCGAGGCGGTAGACTTTGTCATCATGTTCATGCCTTTCGAGTCGTCGTTGCAGCTTGCCCTTGCCAACGATTCCACCCTGTGGCGTGATGCTTTCCAGCGCAAGGTGTTTGTTACGGGCGAGCAGAATCTTCTTGGAATACTGCACATGATACACATTGCATGGGTGCAGAACCAGCAGGCGGAAAATCAGGAGAAGGTGTTTGGCATTGCCGAGCAGTTGCTCGACCGTCTCGGCGATTTCATAAAACGATACAATGCGCTTGGCGACACGCTTGTAAAGGTTCAGAAAGATTATGATTATGCCAACAACAAGTTGCTTACCGGTGCGCAGAGCGTGGTGAAGAAGGGGCGTGAACTCGTGGATATGGGAGCAAAGGAGAATCCCAATCGTCGCATTCCCGCTCCTGAACAGGAATATTGACGCTTTTAACCCAAATCGGTCATTAGCGTTATGATGATAACTGCTTATATTTTTGAACAGATGTCTTTACGTTTTGAGGGAGCAATGGGGTTCCATTGTAACTGATAAACGGAAAGACAGATGACAAAAAGAAAGTATGTTTGCGCATAACAGTCTAATGGCCGATTTGGGTTTAAGACCATCTCCTATAAAGAAAACGACAACAGGAACAACCTCTACAATATATTGTTGTGCGGGTTGTTCCTGTTGTCGTTTACTATATACTCAGTGTTGTTAGGGAGCGTTCAGGTTTATATGACAGCCTTTGCCAGCTCTACAACCTTGTCTACGGCAGCACTCAGTCCGTCGGCATTCTTGCCTCCGGCAGTGGCGTAGTGAGGTTGTCCGCCGCCTCCGCCCTGTATGAGTTTGGCTGCTTCTCTTACCATCTGACCGGCATTCAGTCCGTGGTCTTTCACCATGTCGTCGCTAAGCATCACGCTAAGCATGGGCTTTCCGCCGCCTACCGTACCGATGGCGCAGAGCAGGTTTTCCGGAACATCCTGACGAATCTTGAACACCAGGTCTTTCGCAGCAGCCGCTTCCATGGGCAGTACGGCAGTTATCACCGTTATGCCGTTCACGTTGCGTGCTTTCTGCAGTAGCGAATCCTTTGTACGTTCCACAGCCTGTGCCTGGAAGTGTTCGATGTCTTTCTTCATCGTCTCGTGCTCCTCGATATACTTGTGAATCACTCCTTGCAGATCCTTGGCGTTGTTGAACAGCGAGCGTATGGCTTTCAGTCCGTCTTCCAGGTTGTACATCAGTTCCTCACATTCGCGTCCCGTTTTTGCCTCTATGCGTCGTACGCCGGCAGCCACGCTGCTTTCGCTGACAATCTTAAACATACCGATGTGTCCTGTGGAGTGCGCGTGTATACCGCCGCAGAACTCGCAGCTCGGTCCGAAGCGCACCACTCTCACCTTGTCGCCATATTTCTCTCCGAAGAGTGCTATTGCTCCCAGCTTTTTGGCTTCCTCAATGGGTGTGTCGCGGTGTTCGTCGAGCGGAAGGTCCTGTCTGATCATGTCGTTCACCATTCGTTCAGCCTTGCGCAGCTCCTCGTCTGTAACTTTCTGGAAGTGTGAGAAGTCGAAGCGCAGTGTATCGGCGCTAACGAACGAGCCCTTTTGCTCTACGTGGTCGCCGAGAATCTGCTTCAGTGCGTAGTCGAGCAGGTGTGTAGCAGTATGGTTTGCCGCGCTTCCGTCGCGTTTGTCGGTATCTACACATGCCATGAAGTCAGCTTCGGGATGAGCGGGCAGTTCTTTCACGATGTGTACGCTCTGGTTGTTTTCGCGTTTGGTGTCGATGATGTTCACCGTTTCGTGTTCGCTTACCAGCACGCCGCAGTCACCTACCTGTCCGCCCATCTCTCCGTAGAACGGTGTATAGTCGAGAACGAGCTCATAGTAAGTGTTCTTTTTCTGTGTCACTTTGCGGTAACGTAGTATGTGGCATTCGTGTTCCGTGTAGTCATATCCTACAAATTGCTGTTCGCCCTGTGCCAGTTCTGTCCAGTCCGAGCTTTCCACCTGTGCGGCGTTGCGTGCCCTTTCCTTCTGCTTCAGCATTTCCTCGTCAAACTGCTTGCCGTCCACGCTCAGTCCGTTTTCGCGGCATATCAGTTCGGTAAGGTCGAGGGGGAAACCGTATGTGTCGAAAAGTCTGAAGGCCTGCGAGCCGTCGAGTACTGTCTTGCCCTGTGCCTTTGTCTCCTCCATGGCGTTGTTGAGCAGGTTGATACCTTTGTCGAGAGTGTGAAGGAACGAGTCTTCTTCTTCCTTCATTACCTTTCCTATGAGTTCTCTCTGTGCCACGAGTTCGGGATAAGCCCCGCCCATTTCTTCTATGAATACCGGCAGCAGACGGAACATGAACGCCTCTTTCTGGTCGAGGAATGTATATGCGTAGCGCACGGCACGTCTGAGTATTCGGCGTATCACGTATCCGGCCTTTGCGTTGCCCGGCAGCTGTCCGTCGGCTATTGAGAACGATACGGCTCTCAGGTGGTCGGCTATTACTCTCATTGCCACGTCCACTTCTTCGCTTTCTCCGTAGTTCTTGCCGGAGAGGCGTGATATCTCCTTTATTATAGGTTGGAATACGTCTGTATCGTAGTTTGAGTGCTTGCCTTGCAGTGCCCTTACAAGTCTTTCGAAGCCCATACCTGTATCGATGACGTTCATCGACAGTTTTTCGAGCGAGCCGTCAGCCTTACGGTTGAACTGCATGAACACGAGGTTCCATATTTCTATTACCTGCGGATTATCTTTGTTCACGAGTTCTCTTCCCGGCACCTGTGCCTTTTCTTCCGGTGTTCTTGAGTCGAGGTGTATTTCCGAGCATGGTCCGCATGGTCCTGTGTCGCCCATTTCCCAGAAGTTGTCGTGCTTGTTGCCGTTTATTATGTGGTCGGCAGGTACATGCTTCAGCCAATATCCGGCAGCTTCGTCGTCGCGTTCGAGGTTTTCCTCTTTCGAACCCTCGAAGATCGTTACGTAAAGGTCTTCCGGATTGAGTTTGAGTACGTCCACGAGATATTCCCATGCCATGTCTATGGCTCCTTCCTTGAAGTAGTCGCCGAAGCTCCAGTTGCCCAGCATTTCGAACATGGTGTGGTGGTAGGTGTCATGTCCCACTTCTTCCAGGTCGTTGTGCTTTCCGCTTACTCGCAGGCACTTCTGGGAGTCGGCGCGGCGTCGTGGTTCCGGTTCTCTTGTGCCGAGGATAATGTCTTTCCACTGGTTCATGCCGGCGTTTGTAAACATCAAGGTGGGGTCGTCTTTAATTACCATCGGTGCAGACGGCACGATGGCGTGTCCTTTCGACTCAAAGAATCTTTTGAATGAGTCGCGGATTTCGTTAGCTGTCATCATATAATATGTTTTGTTCTTTTAATCCGGTCCTGTGTAGGTCATGACATAGAAGGGCGTCATAAGCCTATGGTTTCCAACCGTTAATTTGCTAAAATCCTTTCAAAAGTTTTGCAAAGATACTTTGTTTTTGGTATATTTGCAAATCTTTTGAATGTTTGTTTGACTATTTTACCCGAAAAGACAATGGCACTTAACTTGAGCAAGAATCTGAAACTGTATTACTCCATCAGCGAGGTGGCTGCGATGTTCTCACTCAATGAGAGCACTTTGCGATATTGGGAGCAGGAATTCCCGTTTCTGAGGCCCAAGACCAAGGGTCCGAGCAAGGTCAGGCAGTATAGCGAAAAGGACATTGAGCAGATACGTCTCATCCACAACCTTGTTAAAGTGCGCGGTTTCAAGTTGGCGGCAGCAAAGACAATAATATACAACAACAGGAACGGTGCCGACAGAACTGCCGATATCATTGAGCGTCTCAC
>CAMTJK010000165.1 GCA_947072805.1 uncultured Prevotella sp. | reverse complement strand
TAAAAGTTAATGAAACTTTAATGATAGCTTTTGACACTGCGTTTCATTGGGTTTAGCGGCAGCTAAAGATCGGCATATGGTGTTTACCTAATGACATTTTTTGAATATTATCAGATAGGGGAGTAGATATGTGTTGCAAAAAGCCATGCCCTTTTCACGAAGAAACAGGCATGGCTGAATGTTTTTATCCCCTATATGTCTCATTATAGCGATGCAAGCAGATGAAGCTATGACATCAATGTCGGGACAATGGGAACTAAGGTGAGTGCAGAATTTACTTGCGTTCTGTTCCGTTTATATTTACGTTGTTCACCTTGCAGTTCTCTATGAGAGAAGCATTGAAGGCGTTTTTCTCATCCTTTACCTTGCAGTTTTCGAAGGTGAAGTCAGTGAGACGATATTTGTCTGATTTGCCGACGTCAAAGAAGTTCTTGCATTCCACGTCCACGTTTCTTATAGTTATGTTGTTGCAGGTGGAAAGCGGCATGTCGTCGCGTTTTTCAGGCTTGAAGAACTGTGTCCACGGACGTACCACGAGGAAGCTCGCGCAGTCGCCCGTAATATTCTCTACCGTCACGTACTCATAGTGTTGCGGTGTGTCGGGACGCATCTTCAGCCAGAGCACCCTGTTGGCATCGCTGATGGTGCAGCGGCGCAGAATGATGTTGCGGTCGTGCAGGCTCTCGCTTCCCAGTGTTAGGCAGCCGTGTACACGTCCGTAGGTACAGTCCTCAATGATGATGTTTGAACAAGGACCGTTGGTCGAATCCTTGTCAGCCCACGTTCCTTTGCCACCTTTCAGTACTACGGCATCGTCGCATACGCTCATGTAGCATCCGTGTATGAGTACGTTTTTGCACACGTCGAGGTCGATGGCATCGCTGCTCGGAGCTCCACGCTTCGGGTCTACCGGAGTGACACCCTTTGTCGGGGCGTAGATATAGCATCCGAGATAGCGCAGATTTTCTGTCTTATAGATGTGGTTGGTCCAGAACGGGCTGTTTATTAGTCGCACGTCCTGCACGGTGACGTTCTTGCAGTTGGATATATAGACCAGTCGCGGGCGCATAGCTTCCAGATTGGTACACTGACGGTTGTACTGGCGGCGAATCCAGAACTCCTCCCAGTAGTTCCATCCGTTGCCGTCGATGGTGCCTTTGCCTGCTATTGTAAAGCCGTCTATGCCGTCGGCGTTTACCAGCGCTGCAAAATATTTCAGCGTTTGTCCTTCCATGCGTGTGGTGAGCAGTTTGAAGTTGCGTATGCGGTCGCTCCCTTTCAGCCTGCCACCCTCTTCGATGTAAAGATGTGTGCCCTGCTTGAAGAAGATGGAACCGCTAAGGAACGTGCCCCTCGGTATTACAATTACGCCGCCGCCATCAGCTGCCGCCCTGTCTATGACGTTCTGAATCTGCTTTGTCTGCAGTATGGAGGAATCGTTCTTCACTCCATATTCGGTAATGACGTATTTCTTGCCGAGCTTGCTTACGTCCACCTTTGTTGTGTCACTAAACCATTCGGGAATAGGGGTTCCGTCGGGAAACAGTTCGACTGTCTTCTTCTTCTTTGCAACCGCTGCCGTGCAGATGAATGCCAGCGATAGGGTAAAAAGTAATCTGAAGTTCATGCTAAAATAATTTGTTTTTGATTAGTATTGCGCACAAAGTTAATGATTTAATACGAAATGACCAAATAAAAACGCCTCTCTGCGGCGTGACGTCAGGTCATTGTCAGTGAGGAATAGGCGCGTCATGTTGCCTTCAGTTACCTTGCGGTAATGACATTTTATATACCTTATTATATATATAAGGGATAAATGATGGCTTTTTGCGCTTTTTTGACACTGTGAAAGAGCGTAAATGAATAAAAATAACTAATTTTGCAATCATGGCTGCGTGCAAAAACAGCCGGCAACGACATCCAAACCATCCGGCATTGCGCCCGAACGGCACCGGCAGGGCGGATATGTTGCACAGTGAGATCCATTGAAAAAAAATTAAAGAACAACAACTCAAACGAAGAAAATGAAAGATTTTATCAAGTACACACTTGCAACCATAACGGGTATGGTTGTAGTATCGGTGGTGATGGGATTGATAGGTCTCGTGACTATCATCGGATTGGTGGCTTCCAACGAGGCACCCGTGTCTGTCAATGACAATTCCGTAATGGTGATAAACCTCTCCGGTACGCTCGAAGAACGTGTCGGCAACGATGTTCTCGGTGTGATAACGGGCAATGAAAGCAGCAATCTCAGTCTTGAAGACATGCTCTCATCGATAAAGAAAGCCAAGGAGAACGACAAGATAAAGGGTATCTACATAGAGTCGGGAGTGTTCACGCCCGACGCTCCCGCCTCGATGAAGGCAATAAGAGACGAACTTGCCGACTTTAAGTCGAGCGGTAAATGGATTGTCGCATACGCCGACCAGTACACACAAGGCACATATTATATATGTTCCGTGGCCGACAAGGTGCTGATTAATCCCCAGGGCATGCTCGACTGGCACGGACTGGCAGCACAGTCGATATATCTGAAGGACATGATGGCTAAGTTCGGCGTGAAAATGCAACTCTCGAAGGTCGGCAAATACAAAAGCGCACCCGAGATGTTTACAGCCGACGGCATGAGCGAGCCCAACAGAGAACAGGTAACTGCCTATGTGAACGGGATATGGAAGGTAATGGTGAAGGAAGTGGGCGAAAGCCGCAAGATAACCGCTGACAAACTCAACGAATATGCTGATCGCAACATGGCTCTAGTTTCTGCCGACGATTATCTGAAGCTGAAACTTGTGGACGGAATAGTGTATGCCGATGAAGTGAAAAAGGAAATAAAGAAACGGCTCGGCATAAAGGATGACGAGGAGATATCACAGTTGTCGCTCGCCGAAATGTCAGGAGTGGAAGGCAAGGAGCAGAAAGGTGAGGAAATAGCTGTATATTATGCTTTTGGCGACATTGTGGAAAGTGCACCCGGAGGCATTTCCGCTACTTCCTGCATCGCCTCGGAAGACGTTTGCCGTGATCTTGACGAACTTGCAGACGACGATGACGTGAAAGCCGTCGTACTGAGAGTAAATTCCGGCGGCGGCAGTGCCTACGCTTCAGAGCAGATATGGCACTCGGTGATGAATCTGAAAGCGAAGAAGCCCGTCGTAGTGTCTATGGGAGGCTATGCGGCTTCAGGTGGCTACTATATAAGTTGTGCCGCAAACTATATCTTCGCAGAACCGACCACACTCACCGGAAGTATAGGAATCTTCGGAATGTTTCCCGACTTCAGCGGACTGCTGACGGAGAAACTCGGCGTGAAGTTTGACGAGGTAAAGACTAACAAACACAGTGCATTCGGTACGCAGGCACGTCCTTTCAACGAAGAGGAATTAGCGATGCTCAACGAATATATCGACCGCGGTTACAGCCTTTTCCGCAAGCGTGTGGCAGACGGAAGAGGCATGACTGTAGAGGCTGTGGAAGCTGTAGCACAGGGACGCGTATGGACAGGAGCCGATGCGCTCGACCAGAAACTCGTGGACGGCATGGGAGGCATAGGAAAGGCGGTGGAAAAGGCTGCCCAACTGGCCAAGCTCAAGGAATATAAAACCGTATCATATCCCGAAAAGCCGGGCATACTCGAAAGACTGATGGACGATATCTCGCCCAAAAACAATCTTGACGAGAGCATGCAGGAAGTACTCGGAGAATACTACAAGCCGTTTGCATTGATGAAAAACATCAGTAAGCATGATGCTATACAGGCACGTATGCCTTATATCATTACCATAAAATAACATAAAGCAGATGGAAGGAGACTTTATCAAGATAAACCGCTGGCTGTTGCCGTTGAGTTGGATATACGGTATGCTTGTGGACTTTCGCAACAAACTGTTCGAAATAGGTGTGCTCAAAAGCCGCAGTTTCGACGTTCCCATGATATCCGTCGGTAACATTACGGTGGGCGGCACGGGAAAGACACCCCATGTGGAATATCTTGTAAGGCTGCTTAAAGACAAATTCAATGTGGCAGTGCTTAGCAGAGGCTATAAGCGCAAGAGCCGCGGCTTTGTGCTCGCCGATGCCGACTCTACCGTGGCGGATATCGGCGACGAACCGTATCAGATGAAGAAGAAATATCCGAAGGTAACCGTGGCTGTGGACAAAAACAGATGTCATGGCGTGGACATTCTCATAGGAAACGAGGTGGTGAAGGACATTGATGTGGTGCTGCTCGACGACGCATTCCAGCATCGGTACGTCAATCCGGGCGTCAATATACTGCTTGTCGATTACCATCGCCTTATCATTTACGATACGTTGCTGCCGGCAGGACGACTGCGTGAGCCGCTGTCGGGCAAGAATCGCGCCGATATAGTGATAGTGACAAAATGCCCGAAAGAGCTGAAGCCCATGAACTTCCGCGTCATTACCAAGGCAATGAACCTCTATCCCTACCAGCAACTGTTCTTTACAACGCTCGATTATGATGCGCTGCAGCCGATATTCTGCGGAGAAGAACGGACACTGGAGACACTCGGCAGAGAGGAACATGTACTGCTGCTTACCGGAATAGCTTCGCCAAAGCAGATGATTATAGACCTGAAACCTTTTACTGACAACATACATCCGCTCACGTTCAGCGACCATCACGCATTCACGCCAGACGACGTGGAGAAAATAAACAATGCTTTCGAGCAACTGCCAGAACCGAAAATAATAATCACAACCGAAAAGGACGCGACAAGAATTTTCGGGCTTGCCGGACTGAGCGACAACGTAAGGCATAATATATACGTGTTGCCCGTGCGCATACGTTTCATGCTTGATCAAGAAGATACTTTTAACGAAAAAATAATCGGATATGTACGAAAAAATTCAAGAAACAGCATCCTGGTTAAAGCAAAGGATGACAACAAGTCCAAAGACAGCAATCATTCTGGGCACCGGTCTCGGACAATTAGCTTCAGAAATAACTGATACCTATGAGTTTGCTTACTCCGACATTCCCAATTTCCCCGTATCCACGGTAGAGGGACATAGCGGAAAACTCATCTTCGGCAAGCTCGGGAACAAGGATATCATGGCAATGCAGGGCCGCTTCCACTATTATGAGGGATACTCCATGAAGGAAGTAACGTTCCCCATACGCGTAATGTACGAACTGGGCATAGAGACGCTTTTTGTTTCTAATGCTTCGGGAGGCATGAACCCTGAATTCAAGATAGGCGACCTGATGATAATAACCGACCATATAAACTTCTTCCCCGAGCATCCGCTGCGTGGCAAGAATTTCCCCACCGGTCCACGCTTCCCCGACATGCACGAGACGTACGACAAGTCGCTCGTTGCGTTAGCCGACAGTATTGCCGAAGAGAAGAACATACGTGTAGTTCATGGTGTTTACCTCGGTGTCCAGGGACCTACTTTCGAAACCCCGGCAGAATATAAGATGTATCACCGCATGGGAGGTGATGCTGTGGGAATGAGTACGGTTCCGGAAGTAATAGTCGCTCATCACTGCGGTATTAGAACGTTCGGAATAAGCATCATCACCGACCTCGGACTGGAAGACACTCCCGTCGAGGTGAGCCACGAAGAGGTGCAGATTGCTGCTAACAACGCACAGCCTCTTATGACGGAGATAATGCGCGAGATGATAAACAGAAGCTGAAAGACTGAATGTTTCAACACAACACTTATTTACTGAATGGAAATATCTAAACTCGGTGAGTTCGGACTTATTGACCGTCTCACCGCCGATATAGAAACGAAGAACGAATCGACAGTGCGAGGGGTGGGGGATGACTGCGCAGTACTGCATTATCCCGACAAGGAGGTGCTCGTCACAACCGACCTGCTGATGGAAGGGGTTCATTTTGACCTCACATATACAGACCTCTATAATCTGGGATACAAGGCGGCAATGGTCAATATGAGTGACGTTTTTGCCATGAACGGTACGCCGCGCCAACTGACCGTCAGCCTTGCCATAGGAAAACGCTTCACGGTAGAGGACATAGAGACATTGTATGCAGGTATGAAAGCTGCCTGCAGAAAGTGGAATGTAGATATAGTGGGAGGCGACACCACATCTTCGTATACGGGACTTGCCATCAGCATAACCTGTATAGGGGAGGCTGCAAAAGAAGATATCGTATACCGTAACGGAGCGAAAGAGACCGACCTGATATGTGTTTCGGGCGACCTTGGTGCAGCATATATGGGACTACAGCTGCTCGAACGCGAGAAGTCGGTGTATTACCAGCAGGTGAATGAAGCCAAAAAGAAGGGTGACAAGAAAGCTTTGGAAGAACTCGCCAACTTCCAGCCCGAATTTGCAGGCAGGGAATATCTCTTGCAAAGGCAGCTGAAAGCTGAAGCACGAGGCGATATTACAGCACTTTTACGTGAAGCCAACATACGTCCCACTGCCATGATGGATATAAGCGACGGATTGTCGAGCGAACTGTTGCACATATGCAAGCAGAGTAAGGTGGGATGCCGTGTGTTCGAGAAGAATCTGCCTATTGACTACCAGACTGCGGTCATGGCAGAAGAGTTGAACATGAACGTGACAACGTGTGCATTGAATGGAGGAGAAGACTATGAGTTGCTCTTCACGGTGCCAATAGGCGACTACGAAAAGATTAACGCTCTTGAGGGTGTGCGCCTTATAGGACATGTAACGAAGGAAAGTCTCGGACATGTGCTTGTTACTCGTGATGACAATGAGTTTGAACTGAAAGCACAGGGCTGGAATCCGCTAAGCTGACGCTTCTGTCTTGTTCCGGCGAACGGGCTGTATAACGAAATTAATAAAGATTGCTGCAACTTTACTTACGATGTAGGTTGCAGCAATATCTTTTATATCGCGATGCCAAAATGAAGACTGCAGGGAAAAATAAAACCCTGCCGCTTTCGCGAACAGGGCTAATGAAAGGAGGAGTGGTGCCAACGGGAATCGAACCAGTGACACAAGGATTTTCAGTCCTTTGCTCTACCAACTGAGCTATGGCACCATCTGGTTGCTTTTTGCGGTTGCAAAGGTAAACATTATATTTCATAATAATGCAAGAACAAACGGCATTTGTACTCTTTTTTTACGTCTTTTAACTATAAGCCGCGCTATTTG
>CAMTJK010000164.1 GCA_947072805.1 uncultured Prevotella sp. | reverse complement strand
CCGTCGGGAGCATAAATCGACCCACTTTGATTAACAAATTTTTACACCTAGAATGTCGGATTTAAAAATGTTAAATTCGACCAAATATCTTTACAAATTAACTTTCATTAAGTGCAGTTACGAACAGAAAAAATTATCGCCTTGCGAGCAAACATTTCCGCAAGGCGATAAGATAAAGTAATGCTACTATTCCTTTCACACAAGGTCAGTGACATTTGCGCATATCACGACAGATGAATGTGTCATGTCAGTTGGTTGAAGGCACGGCGTCGGGCTTCTTCTTTGTTGTTATCATAAACTCCTTTACCTGCGAAGCCACCTCGTCGTCGCCCTGTGCCACACCTACCTTAATCACAGCCGTGCCGTCCTTCAGGCGGTTGTCACCCATCACAGTGGCTGTATAGCGGACACCTCTGTGCGGTGCTATGCTCTCCACACGCACTGCCGACGAAATGAGTATGTGCTTGTTGCCCGTAGTTTCCACCACTGCCGGACGTATGTCGTATATAGTATGGTTAGAGTTGTTCATTATGTCGAACGTTATGCGGCATGCCTCGCCACGGTGTATTACGCCGTCGCCGTTATCGTCCACGAACGAAGCATTGCGTATCTCAAGTAGCGGATTGAGCTTTATGCCGGTTACCGACGAGGCTTTCATCAGCTGCTGCACCGACATGGTGCGCGGCTCTACGGTGGTGGTGCGGTCGTAACCGCTGCCACTGCCTATGTGTATCTCGCCTGCAGTGTTGCTTTCGGGTCCTGCCGGTTCAAACACTATACGGTCATCGCCGCTGCCCGTGGGGTCGTAACCGCTCTCATCGGGATAGGTTACGGTGTTTGCGTCGTTCTCCACCGGCGGACGGTAGGCACTGGTCTTACGCCTGTTGCGGGCACCGCTGCCGTAGGTATCGTCGCCATATATGCGCCGGCGATGCTCCTCCATCTCCGCACGTTCACGCTCGTCTACCGCCGAGCCGGCTGCCGCCCCTATCATGGCGCCGCCCACCATTCCAACAAGCGTACCCACATCACTGCCACGCGGACCGCCCATGATGCCGCCGAGGGCGGAACCGAATATAGAACCGAACACCGCTCCATTGCCGGCACCTTGCTCGGCATGGGTGTTTGTGCCGCAACTGCTCATCAAGAGCAGTCCGCAAACCGATAACACAATAGCTTTCTTCATATCCTTTTGCTTGAATTTAATGCCAACTTGCATTGTTTTATGCAAAAGTACACATTTTCCGGATTGCCACAAGGGGAGAAACCCGAAAATAGCATAGGGTTTTTCCTATCTTCTGCCATACGCACAGAGAGGCCAGGCAAAAGACAAGGCCGAATATCTGACGATATATCGGGGATAACAGATAACGGAGCCGCACGGCATAACTATACCGGCGGCTGCATTAAATCCAAATAGGTCACTATACCTTTTCGCGGTATAATGACCTATTATGGTTATACTTTACTGACAACAATGCCCGAAGGCTGCTGTCCTCATGTCCGCATTATTTGCGTATCTCTATCTTTCTCGTCACACTCTTGCCGGCAACGTCTATCCTGACAACATATATACCTGTTGCGAGCGAAGAGATGTTGAGTGTGTTGCCATCGGCAGAAGCTACCACTGCACCAGCCATGTTGTAAGCCTCCATCGACTTGACGCCCTCGCCCTCGGCACGCAGGAAATTGCTGTTGCCCGTGAGGTTGAGCACCTCCACCTTGGCGTTGTCTATGGCGTCCACTCCGATGGTGAAGTAGTTGTCCTCGCCAGCTACAGGCACATCGCGTCCGGGGAAGTAGGTATTGACGGTAAGGTTATGCAGTGCGCCGTCGTTGGTACCGAAGTCATATCTGAACTCGGGAGCAGCGAGCATAGTGTCATTCTTCTTCACTCCGTCTATGAGCACGTCGTAGCCGGTGACAGTCATGGGCTGTCCGGCAGGCGACCTCATGTTCCATCCCATCATCCAGTTGCCATTCACACCTGTGCTGTAGAAGGAATCCCAGCTCTCTCCGTCAAGACTGTAAAGGTCGGAGTAGTACATGTGACTCGGCGCATCGTCAATGGCAAGAGGAGCCTCGTTTGCCGTCACGTCGTAGCAGTCGAGTGCCAGTGTGTAAGTGGAGAGTTCGTTTATCGAAATAGGACTGGGCAGTTTAACCTCGTTCCAGCTGTTGAGCACGTAGTCGTCCACCTCAAGCTCGAGCAGTATGTTGTTGCCGTCGAGGAGGTAGAAAGTAAACAGAGCATCGGCTGTGGGGTAGAACGAGAACGATGTTATCTCGTACTTGTTGTAGCCCTTCAGCTTCGACGACGGATATACGACACCTGCCATATAACCGTAGTTGTTGCTCTCCGGACCGTATATTCCGTATGCAGCCTTTCCTGTGGAGTAGCTTACCCATGTGTCGTCGTCATCGACAGGTGCAGCCCAGTAAGAATAGAGCTTCGTGTCGCCTTCAGCCTTGATGTGTACATAGTCTACACCGGGGTATTTGGATGCGACGTTCAGCACCACCTCCTTTGGCTCCGACTTGCCGGCATCGTACGTAGCGTCTACAGCGAGCGTGTGGCTGCCGTCTGACAGTGAAGAAATATCATAGTGAGTGCTGTTTGTTTCGCCCAGCGACACACCGTCGCTGTAAACGGTATAGTGCTTCACCACGTCGCCCTCAAATCCGGTTTCCTCGGGAGCGAGCACAACGTCTATCAGCCATGTAGTGAAATAGGGGTATCCCGACAATACAGATGAGGCGTAAATGGAATAGAAGTCGGGTTCTGTGGAGATACGCAGCAGGTCGCTGTAGCCCTCCTTGTAGCGTCCGTAGTCCATACCCAGCATATCAGACGACCCGTTGCCGGTCACAACAGCGATACCGACAATGAGATCGCCGTCGGGAATGCTCTGCGGCACGTCGAGTTTCACTGCATTGCGCTCACCGTACTTCAGCCACTGTGTAACGGGCTGTGTGTAGAAGCGTGTGAGAGTGCCGGCGGCATCGCGCGTGTAGAGGTTGATGGTCCACGATTCCTGTTCGCTCATCGGATAGAAAGCCACCTGCTTAATCTTGTTGTCGGCGTAGCAGGCAATCTCATCCTTGTCGTATTTCTGTGCTATCTCGAAAGCAAAGCCGGTCTGATTGGTACCGAAGCTCTCCTTGCTGATGCTCTCGAGGTCGTAATACTTCTTTGTTATGAGGTTGCTCATGGGCTCTGTCCACTGCAGATAGGCGCCGTTGGCACCCTTCTGACGTACAAACAATGCCTGGGGAGCAGAGAGCTTCTGCGGTTCAACGGTCACTTCTACGGCATCGGCAGTCACTTCGTTGCCATTTTCATAGACAGCTGCCACCACGTAGGTGTATTTGGTATATTCAAGTCCGTTGTCATAATAGCTCAATCCGCTTATAGGAGTGTCGTTAAGCTTAGTTCCGTTACGATATACATTGTAGCCCTTCATTCCGTTTACGCCCAAAGGAGCCTTCCATGCAACGCAAGCGGTGGGAATGCCCGACAGCTGGCTTGCCGACACATCAACGGGAGCAGGATAAGTATTTTCTGTTCCGAACTTCACTACCATCGCACGGTAAGCGCCTTCATCATCATAATATGTAAGTGCGATGACGCTGTCGTTGGCAGAGATGGCTTGCGTGCGGTACAGCATGAGCGTGCTGTCGCCTCCCTCACTGGCTGCCACCTTGTAAATAGGTATTCCGCTGAAATCGACGCCCTTGCTTCTCAGATATTCCTCAGCGTAATGGCCCTGTCCGTCTACATAGATGTATGCCATGCCCGACTCACTACCTACCACAGTACCATTGTTGCTTATATCGTAAAGGTCGAAGGAGGCATTCTCAACAATCGTAGGGATGGATGTCTTCGTGCCTGTTTCTATATCATAGATGGCAAGCAGGGTACTCCAGTCGGTAGGATCCTCTTCCTGGTCGGGCGAGAACTTGTCCCATCCGCCCCACAGCACCATCTTCTTGCCGTCGGGCGAGAATTTCCATACGGCGCTCCAAGGCGAGGCATAGTACGAAAGGATGAGCGGTTCCGTAGTTCCCGGTGCCCAGTAGCAGGCGTTGCGGTTGTAACTTGTAGCAGTATAGGTCCATCCTGCAGCCGACTGTCCGTCGGGGGCGATGGTGTAAGGCATACCCGAATATTGGTCGGAGAGTATGCGCGACACCTTTCCGTCCTTCCATATAATGGGCAGATACTTGCCGTTCACCTCGATAGATCCGCTCATGTAGTGTCCGTCGGGTGTGATTCCGTAACCCATTCCGGAGCTTACGCCCTCAAAAGGCATTTCAAGCTGCTGCCATGTGCCGTCCTTATAGTAGCCGGGGAGCTCGAGTGCCGCCCCGGTAGTGTTGGATTCCTTATAGGTTCCCGACACGGTTCCGTCGTTAGCCACCGACCATGCCTCCGACTCGTATCTTGTGTCGAGCAGTTCTATCTCGCCGCTCTCAAGATTCCATCTGAATGCGTGGTTGATATATGAGAAGTCGGAATATGTTCCGCACGCCCATTTGCCGTTTGGCGACACCGCAAATATCTGGTAATCCTGCGGCGAGATCATTACGACCTGTGCTTCGGCGATTTGTGAGGACATCGCACACAAGCCGAGTGCGAAAGCCGAAAATAGTTTTTTGATGTTCATTACAGTCTATTCTTGTTATTTTATAATGATTTTATACGTATCGACGCGACCGTTGCGCTTGATGCTTACGATGTAAGCGCCACGCTGCAGAGTGTCGAGGCTTAGCTGCTTGGCTGCCTTGGCGTTGAGCTCACAACGTCCGTCCAATGAGAATACTGCCACGTCGGCACCCTCAGAGACGGTGAGCATTCTGCCCTCGAACTTCAAGCCCTTGTCGGCATTGACACCCTCGATGATTGAGGGAACGTCGGCGAGAGTGACGGTGATGGTGTCGGATGCCACCTTGCCGTACTTGTAGCGAGAGAGGATGTAAACGTCCATGGTGTTTAAGAAGAAGTCGCTTTTAAACGAAGTGACTGCAATGTCGGTAGTGCTCTTTTCGGGCATCTGATAAGCGTTATAGTAGAGGTCGTTACTGATGAAACCGTAGTCGGCAGCGTTTGCCGGATTGGTCCATGTGAATGTAACAATGTCGCTGTTGTTTTCGTCCTTTATTCTCGACACGGCTTTAAGGTCGGTAACCTTGGGCAGTGTGAGTGAGAAATTGAAAGGTACCACGTTGGAGATGCAGAAGCCCTCTTCGGGGAGTGAGTCGAGAGCGAGTGGCGAGATGGCATTATCGTCGTCCAGTATGGTCTGTACGAAATACTCGTGGGTACCGTTATACAAATTTTCGTCAGTGAAGCGCAGTGAGGGCACGCCGAAACCGTCGGGATCCTGATAGAGCAGGTCATCTAAAGCAGATGTGGCGATAATCTCTCCGTCACGGAATATTCTGAGCGAGCAGGTTTTTCCCGAATATGCTGCCTGCGGGATGGAGATGTCGAGCGTCAGGGTGTTCTGTTTGCCTTCAGCCAGAATGGGTGTCACTTTGGTTGCCGTCAGTTCGGGCATACCCTCGAAGTCGGCATATTCCATAAGTTTCGGGCGACTGTTGGCATACCATTTCTTGCTGGAATAGATGGAGTCGCAGGTAAACACCTTGTTGGGGTTGCCGTCTACCATCTTATAACAGGTCTTGAAATAAGGCAGAGCCTTGCCGGCGATGTCGAAAGATGTGGAGCGGCTGTACTGACGGAGGAAGTCGCCGTCATATTCCCATGTCTCGAGCTGCTTTGGACTTGCCATGGTGACATCCTCTGCACGCAGTTCGCTTATCTTTCTGCCGTTCTCATCGTACTCTATCTTTGAAGTATACACATAGGTTGTCCACTCCGGATGTTCGGGACAGGTAGAGACTACCCTTGTCGGGTTGCCGTCGGCGTTGAAAACAGAGTATTCGAGCACCTGGATAACATTGCCGGAAGAGTTTTTCATTGTTGTCTTCACAAGTCTTCCGGATTTGTCATACTCGTAATAGTACACATAATGGCCGTCAGTTTCGCTTATAAGCTGTCCCTTGCTGTTATATTCGAGACTTTCCGACGAAATCATCTTCAGTGCCTTCTCGCCAAAGTCGTAGAGTCCGTTCTGGTAACGCTCCGTGCCGATGAGCTGGTCGTTGGCGTTATAGTTGTATTTCACATAGTATGTGAGCATGTAGTCGAGGGCTGTCATCGTGCTGTCGTTGAAACCTCTGCCCGACTCAATCACTCTGGAAAGCTTGAGGTCGGCATCGTAGAAATATTCCGTCTTGTTCATGTCCTGGTCGGGCTGTGAATAGCCCATGGCATCGCCGAAGCGTGTTTCGCGCACGAGCAGACGCTTGACAGGTTTCACCACGGGTTCAGCCTCTGCCGATGCTGTAGATTTTGTGAATGTAAGTCCTGAAACATATTTTTTCAGCGTTCCTATCTTCTCTATGGTCTTTGCCTCGAGGCTAAAGGCGTAAACGGAAGTGTTGTTCACGTAAATCACCTCGCCGTCGACAAGTACGGCGGAGTTGTAGTAGCTGTTCGATACGGAGATATCGTTGTTAAGCACGAGCGTTTCGAGCTTGAGCGTATTGTCGATATGGTAAAGGCACGGTTTGGGAGAGAAGGACCTTGCGTTGTGGACCCAATAGAAACCTCCGAAGGCGTCGCTCGTAAACGTATCGTATTGTGGGTCGACAGCATAGGTGGCAAGCGTGGTGAGTTCTCCTGTCTGCGGGTTCACCTCCATGAGTTGTGCCGATGACACAAGCTTGCCTTCACCGTCAAACTGCTTGTCGTTGTTGAGGGCATAGAGTTTTCCGGTGTTGTCATCGTAGGCAAGTCCCACGATGCTCACGTTGTCATCATATTCCCATTCCTTCAGTTTAACGACCTCGCCGGTAGTGAAGTTGAAACTGCCTAAACAGTAGTTGAAAGTCTCCACGTCGGCATATACGGCATAATAGTATTCGCCTGCAGACGTTCCGCATTTCACCTCATCGGCATTAGGCATATCGAAGATTACGGTAGGCACCGTTGCGCTTTCCGTGTTTACGGCATCAAGATCGAACGACACCATCGAATAGTTGATAGAGCCCGGCATACATCCATAGACCGTCCTCTCTGCAAAGGCGGCACAGGTCATTACACAGGCAAAAAACAGTGTAAGTAATGTTTTAGTGAGTAAATTCTGTTTCATTATCAAATAGTTTTATTTATTTATTATTCTGATATTGTCGCTGCAAAATTATAAAAAGAAAAGCGAAACAAGCCGCTTTTTTATTAAAAAACGCGCGTTTACG
>CAMTJK010000163.1 GCA_947072805.1 uncultured Prevotella sp. | reverse complement strand
GACTATCAGCGCTCCCTATTTGAGAGTAAAAACGCTCATTTTCGCGTCGTAGGTTTCAAATCGAGGTTTGGATGCCGATTAACACACGTTAAAGTAAAGATTTTTCCAAAATGTTAATGAAACTATAATGATACTATTTTATTAGCAGACACTCTTCGTCGTGTGAATATATGCTTTATGTTTTGCGTTTCCTTTTGTGGTGATATGCGGGGAGGGCTGTCAGCACTGCTGTTAGGGTAAGCAGGATGATAGTGTTTCCTGTTATTCCTTTCATTGCTACGAGTGTGGCTTGCATGTTTATCCTGCCTCTCATTGCAGTTGCTGCAAACTGTATGTCTTCAGTCCTTACACCCAGTCCTCCTGTCATTTCGTTGATGTTGCACAGATATGCGCCGCCGGAGAAAGTGGGCGGTACGAACAGCAACAGTAACAGTATGTTCTGATGACAGCCGGATATATGTCAGGCGTTCTTGTTGCTCTCGGCATATTCCTTTGGCAGCATGCCGACCAGCTTTCTGAAGCATCGGCTGAAGTACTTGGGGTCGGAGAAGCCACACCGGTATGCCACTTCCGCTACGTGTATGTCTGCCTGCGTGAGCAGTGTCTTTGCATGGTTGATGCGTGTGTTCAGTACGTAGTTGTTGGGAGAACTGTTGAAGATGTTTTTCGTACGTACAAAGAGGACGGTGCGACTTACGTTCATGGCTTGTGCAATGTCAAGTACGGAGAGATCGGGGTTGCTTATGTTCTCTTCTATATATGCTTTCAACTTCTCTGAAAACAGGTGGTCTTCGTTGCTCAGTTGCCGGCTGTTTTCCTGTATTTCCTTTACGGCTTCGCTGATAGGCAGCAGTTCCTTGATGCGTGCTCCCAGCACCTCTATCTGTTCCTTGCTGGTCAGCTTTATGTCTTTCAGTTCCTTTTTCAGTGTGTGTATATACCTTGCCGTCGCCCATATAGCCATCAGCATCAGTGTAAACAGTAGTCCGTACAGCATCCATGCAAGCGGTGTCTCGCTGAAGTGGGCGGAGCGGTGCAGTATTACCGTCTCCTCGTTGTCCACCCATACGCCGTCGCCGTTGGTCGATTTGATATGCAGCGTATATGTGCCCGGCGCGAGATTTACGTAGTTCAGTTCGTTGTGCCGTGTATAGTGCCATGTGTTGTCCTTGCCTTCCATCTTGTAGGCATATATTATCTCTTCGTTCTTGTTGTAGTCAAGTGCGGCAAAACATATGCTGAAGTTTTTCTCGTCGGGCGTTAGTTCTACCGTTTTGTCACAGCTGAACACTATTCTTGGCTTGAAGCTGCTCTTTTTCAGGTTGTCAGGGTGGAGCATTAGCGTGCCTACGGATGTGCCGAGTGCCATGCTTCCGTCGGGCAGCATGGCGGGTGTGGCTTCGGTGAACAGTTCGTTGGCATCCAGCATTCTCCAGTAGTTTGTTGCCACATCAGTAGATGTGTTGAGCAGGCTGAAGGAACCTGCCGATACAATCCATACATTTCCCCTGTCGTCTTCGGCAAGGGTTTGGTTCATGTCAGAAGACACACCTTCTCTCTCGGAGAAATGTCTGAAACGGATAGTGTCGCAGAGCAGATGGCGTGACACTATCTTTTCTGTGCCGCCTCCTGACGTGGCTATATATATTTCTCCGGCTTTCGTTTTCAGTATTTCCATTACGTAGTTGCTGTTCAGACTTGCCGGATTGTCGGGTTTGCGTTTGTTTACGTGGAAACGCATCTGTCCGTACGGCTCATTGGGCGAGAAGGTGTAAAGTCCGTCGTTGGTGCCCAGCAGTGCCGTTCCGTCAGGAAGCATCAGCAGGCAGCGGCTTTTCATGCCCTCTTGCGGAAATGACTTCAGCAGGTTGTTGCAGTGTATGAATTTCATTGTACCGTCTTGCTGTGGTTCCGCAATGTTCAGTCCGCCTCCGAAGGTGGCTATTGCCAGTCTGTGTGCACTGTCCTCGCAGATGTCATATATGGCATCGCAGTTTATGCTGTAGGCATCGTTGGCATTGTGCGTGAAACGTCGTACCCGATAGCCGTTGCCGGCAGGTGTCAGGCGGAACAGGCCTCCGGGCTTTGCACCTATCCACAACGTACCCTTTTGGTCTTCATAGAAGCTGTAGGCTGCATATCCGAAGCAGGTGCGTTCATGTCGTAGGCTTCCATCGGCGGCGAGCCACATGGTCTGTGCCTCCTTGTCGCTGAGGTGAATATATCCGTCCTTGTCGGCAATCCACAGGCGCTTCTTGTTGTCCACGAATATGGCGCTGATTACCTCTTTGCTTCCGTTGCCATATCTCTTCACCTCAACCGGTTCCGGAACGACAGATACCCTTTCAAGTCCTCTGTGCGAATATATCCACACGCCGTCCTGACTGTCAAGAAGCAGTATGCTTATGTCAGTATCTTCAAGTCCTTTCACGTTTCTTATGCGTTCTTTCACCTCTTGTGGCGCGTGGTAGAAGGTTATCCTTACGTTCTCTCCGCGATAGGTCTCGAATTGCTGTGTTTTTCTGTTGAAGATGTAGAACTTTTCGTTCGACCAGCATATGATGTTATGGTCAGAATCTTCCTTTATGAAACTTATGCGGTTGGTCTCCAGGGGGCAGTTGTCGCCCGGGCGTGCTTTGAAGGTCTTGAACTGGTAGCCATCGTAGCGTCGCAGTCCGTCCCATGTAGCAAACCATATATAGCCCAGGCTGTCTTGTATGGCGTGTCTTACGAGTGTTGTAGAGAAGCCGTCGCTTTCTCCAAAATGCCGTATGTGCACTTTGCGGTCGGTTGCCCATGACACGACGGTGAGAAATATGATGGCCGATAGTAAGGCGATGCGTTTCATGTTGTAGATTCTAATGCTCCACGAAAGTACTAAAAAATAAAGGAATAGGGGGTAATTTTATCCGAAAACATGCTAAACCGTACGTTTTTACCTCTTAAAAGTACTTCTTTCACCCTTTGGGTAGCACCTAATGTTTAGTTTTGCAATCATCGTACAGGCGGGCATGTTGTGCAAGCCCAAATGATTCATCATACTGTTACGGGCAGATGAGACTCTTGTGAACCGCTTTGGGGCAGACGACAATACCGGAGCATCATTACATAAGACTTCGGAGCGTCATGACATGAAGCTTCCACGATACGGACAAAGCTGAAGATGTATTTAATGAAAAGGAAAAAACAACTAATTTACAATTTAAAAAAACATGATTAAAAAGATGTTATCACTAAGAGAGATGCGGGCAGGGCTGGCAGTGCTGGCATGCCTGCTGTTCCCTGTCGCGGCTTCTGCCATACGGACGGAAGTGGCACACTGGGAATTTTCAACGGGGTATGATGTCGAGAAAAGCGGCACCACGGCTGTGTATACCCCTAATACGCTGGGATGGTCGCAGATTGCAAACACGCAATGGAGCAGCACCCAGCCATATTTTCTGCCCAACAAGTGTGCCCTCATGCCAGAACAATGCCATGTGACGGTGCATACCAGCGACGGAAAATGGCAGGTGACAAGCAGCGGCTCCGGTCCTAATTATCTGTTGCGCCTCAATACGGCATCAACGAACAAGTTTACTGCCAAGAGCGACTATGCGGACGGTTCAAAGCACGACCAGTATTTCGAGGTGTCAATGCCTACAACATCCCTTAACAATATAAGGCTGAACTTTTCCATCGGCGACGGCAGCAGCTCCAGCACCAAGTTCGGAGTGGTCTATTCGGTTGATGGAGGACAGACGTGGAAGGTGCTTGACGATTACACTTCAGGCTCACACTGGAATACTTATGTAGATGCCAACTATGACCTGAATGCTTCCGACAAGGAACGCCTCATTGTGCGCATGTTGATACAGTCGGCCACGAAGACAAGCAACTATAATCTGAAATATCTGAACATCCTGGCAGACGATGTGCAGGCTCCCGTGCTTGTCTCTACCACGCCGGCAGACGGAGCTACAGGAGTGTTGCCTACCGGCAAGGTGTCGCTGCTGTTCAACGAGAGTGTTAAGACTGTAGGTACGGTGAAGGCTGTGCTAAGAAACAACGCCAACGGTCAGACGCAGACAATACAGCCTGTAATAAGCAGCAACAAGGTATCGTTCCCTTATGCCGAGCTCGAACTCAGCACGTCTTATACGCTCACATTGCCTGCCAATGTGTTTGCCGACATGGCAGACAACGTACTATCCGAAGCCATCAGCATAGGATTTACTACGGGCGACACACGTCCTGTGCCACCGCCGGTGCTTGACAGCCACAACCGCTTGTGGTATCACCGTCCTGCTACCTACTGGGAAGAGGCGTTGCCTTTGGGCAATGGCCGACTGGGTGCAATGGTAAGCGGAGGCGTGAGCAAGGACACGCTGCAACTGAACGAAGATACCTTCTGGGGACAGTCGCCGAACCGCAACTACAATGCAAAGGCAAAAGACGTATTGAAGCAGGTACAGCAGTACATTTTCAACAAAAACTATGCTGCCGGTCAGAAGCTGGCAATACCCAACTGGATGTCGGAGGGCTCGCATGGAGCACAGTATCAGGCTGCCGGTTGTGTGCTGGTGGGCTTCCCGGGACATCGTTTCAACGACGAGGAGCACGAATGCGGACTTGACGGCTCTGCCGTAGATGCACAGGGGTATGTACGTTCGCTCGACATGAACAATGCCACTGCCGTAATATCATATATAATAGATGGTGTGACATACACCCGCACTGTCTTCACATCCTTTGAAGACAACGTCACCATCATGCGCATAGAAGCTTCGGAACCGGGAAAGCTGAATTTCAACGTATGCTTTGCCGCACCAAACAAGAGCGGTATGGAGAAGTTGGGCATAAACAAGATAACGGACGACGGAATGATAGAGGCTTCACTCGTTCCTGCACGCGAACTGACAGAGAATGTTCCTAACAAGCTGAACTGCTATACCTTTATAAAGGTGCTCAATGAGGGCGGAACGCAAAGTGCGACAGCAATACAGAATGTCAAGGAGTGGGGACTGGTGGCTTCCAACAGCGCCGCTCCTACCATAGAAGTGTCCGATGCCAACGCCGCTACAATCGTCATATCTTCGGCTACCAACTTCGTAAACTACAATGACATAAGCGATGACGCAGAGGCTAAGGCTTTGGCATATATCACCTCATATCTGAACAAGGAGAAGACTTACGAGGCTACATTGTCTGACCATGTGGCATGCTACAAGAAGCAGTTTGAACGTGTGACCCTTGAACTGGGCAACAATTCGGTACAAGAGCAGAAAGACACGGAAATGCGCATCAAGGAGTTCCGCTCTATCGGCGGAGACGATCCGGGGCTGATTGCCAATTACTTCCAGTTTGGTCGCTACCTGCTCATCTCCTCGTCGCAGCCGGGCACGCAGCCTGCCAACCTGCAAGGCATATGGAACCCCAATGCCCGCCAATATCCGGCATGGGACTCAAAGTACACTGCCAATATAAATGTAGAGATGAACTACTGGCCGGCAGAGGTCTGCAATCTGTCGGAGTGCCACATGCCGTTTATTGAAATGGTAAAAGATGTAAGCGTTACCGGCGCAGAGACGGCAGAGAAGATGTATGGTGCCCGTGGCTGGACGCTGCACCATAACACCGACCTGTGGCGGACAACTGGTCCGGTAGACAACGGTCCTGTGGGAGTATGGCCCACATGCAATGCGTGGTTCTGTTCGCATCTGTGGGAGAAGTATCTCTTCTCGGGCGACAAGCAGTATCTTTCGGAAATATATCCCGTGCTGAAAGGCTGCGCACAGTTCTATCAGGACTTCCTCGTAAAAGACCCAAATACAGGTTACATGGTGGTGTGCCCCTCCAATTCTCCGGAGAATCATCCCGGCTTAGGCTCTTATACCGATGATAACGGCAAGAGTTTCAACTACTCGCTCTTTGGCGGCGTGAGCATGGACAACCAGATGGTTTATGACGTGCTGAAGAATACGGCAGAAGCAGCCCGCATTATCGGTGACAATACCTTTGCCGGCGAACTGGATGACCTGCGTGCACAGCTCACACCGTACAAGATAGGCAAATACGGTCAGGTGCAGGAGTGGCAGGAAGACTGGGACAGGGAGAACAATTCCCATCGTCACCTGTCGCATATATGGGGTGCCTATCCGGGCAATCAGGTATCGCCCTATACTAATACTACCATCTATCAGGGTGTACACAAGTCGCTCGTAGGCCGCGGCGATGCTGCGCGTGGATGGTCAATGGGCTGGAAGGTGTGTCTCTGGGCACGTATGCTTGACGGCGACCATGCCCTGAGCATCATCAAGAACCAGCTGAGATTGATGGACCCCAATGCCACAATGAACGATGCCGACGGCGGAACCTATGCAAACATGTTCGATGCACATGCTCCCTTCCAGATTGACGGCAATTTCGGATGCTGTGCAGGTATTGCGGAAATGCTGCTGCAGAGCCATGCCGGTTTTGTACATCTGCTTCCTGCCCTGCCTGCCGCATGGAAAGATGGTCGTGTGAAAGGACTGCGCGCACGTGGCGGATTCGAAATCACTGACATGCAGTGGAAAGATGGAAAGATAGTATCCGTGAAGGTGAAGTCTGCGATAGGCGGCAACCTGCGTCTGCGCTCATCATCGGAACTGAAATATGCAAACGGCAAGGCATTGCAGACTGCATCGGGAGACAATGACAACGCTCTGACACAGCCTTATGTTATGCCGGACCCCATCGTCGTGAACGCTTCGAAGATACCCGAAACAAAGTTGCCGGCATCTTATGTATATGACATACCGACGGTAGCGGGTCAGGAGATAGAGCTCGTAGATATCAGCAGCGTCACCGGCGTAGAGCCGGTACAGCTGCGTGCCCATGCTGATGCAGAATGTGGCGGCACTGCCTATTCCACAAGCGGTATGAGAGTGGACGACTCTTATCACGGAATAGTCATTACCAAAGGTGGTAAGTACGTGAGGAAGTAGTCGCCGCATAGAGAAAACGCATTGTTAAAGTTTCATTAACAGTTTAGAAAAATCTTGACTTTAACGTGTGTTAATCGGCACCCAAACCTCGATTTGTGACCTACGACGCAAAAATGAGCGCTTTTTATCTAAAATAGGGAGCACTGATAGTCAGCGAGTTACGCGTTTTGCGATGTAATACCATTTCATAGGTTTGCCTTTACGTACGTGAGCTCATTGCGATATAGCTTTTTTCGCATCGCGATATCGTCGATATCGCGATGCGATTTCATCGAAATGGCGATGCGAAATCGATGAAATCGCGATGAGCTCACGTACGTAACCGTTTTTCGACCCATCGGGAGCATAATTTGCCCCACTTTCATTAACAAATATTTACACCTAGAATGCCGAATTTAAAAATGTTA
>CAMTJK010000162.1 GCA_947072805.1 uncultured Prevotella sp. | reverse complement strand
AACCCATAATGACAGAACCAAAACCTGTAGTGTTACCATTACACCATGGTCCAATACCCTTATTCGCGTGCAAAGGTAGTGCTTTTTTACGCCATTACCAAATTTTAAGCCTTATTTTTCATCTGCACAACATTACATTTGCATTATACGGTAACGAAAACAGCCGGCGGATTGCTGTCCGTCGGCTGTTGATGTTATTGCCATGCCGTAAACGGCAGGTGGTTACTCAACCTAATGGTTCATTAGATTTTGATATGTTTCGTCTTTATCCCTACTGTATTGCAGACGCTTCGGCTATGACATGGCAGGCTGTATAGGGATGAAGCGGAAGGCAAGATGGTGAGCAGTGAAGCGACAATGATGCGAGAAGCAAATGTATCACTATCGGAAAATACCTTTCGTGCTCTTATTATCTATTAGGGTTTAACCGTAATGAGATAGTAGTTCTTCTTGCCCCTCTGCACAAGCAGGTACTTGCCGTCTATAAGGTCGTCGGCTGTTATAGGACGATCGAACGCCGTGAGCTTCTCCTTGTTGAGCGATACTCCGCCGCCCTGCACGAGTTTGCGCATCTCGCCCTTGCTTGCAAAGACGGCAGCATCCTGTGTGAACAGCTCCACGGCAGGCTCGCCTATTCTGTTGGCAGCCACCTCAAACTGCGGAACGCCCTCGAAGATGTCGAGCAGTGTCTGTTCGTCGAGCTTCAGCAGGCTCTCTTTCGTAGACTTGCCGAAGAGAATGTTGCTTGCCTCGATGGCCATGTCGAGAGCCTCACGCGAATGTACAAGCACCGTAACCTCTTCTGCCAGTCGCTTCTGCAGCACGCGGCGTCCCGGGTCCTGGCGATGCTCTTCCACAAGCGCCTCGATGGTCTCGCGTTCAAGGCTTGTGAATATCTTTATGTAACGCTCTGCGTCGTCGTCGCTTACGTTGAGCCAGAACTGATAGAACTTATATGGCGATGTGCGTGCGGCGTCGAGCCATATATTTCCGCTTTCGGTCTTTCCAAACTTCTTGCCGTCAGCCTTTGTTATGAGCGGACACGTTAGCGCGTAGGTCTCCACGTCGTTGCCCAGAGTTCTTCTTATCAGTTCCGTTCCTGTGGTCATGTTGCCCCACTGGTCGTTTCCGCCGAGCTGGAGCTTGCATCCCTTGTGCTCATACAGGTATAGGAAGTCATATCCCTGCAGCAGCTGGTATGTGAATTCGGTGAAAGAGAGTCCGTCGCGTGCCGTTCCGTTGAGTCTTTGCTGCACGCTCTCTTTTGCCATCATGTAGTTTACGGTGATGTGTTTGCCCACCACTCTTGCAAAATCGAGGAAGGTGAAGTCTTTCATCCAGTCGTAGTTGTTCACCATTTCGGCTGCGTTAGGTTCCTTGCTGTCGAAATCGAGGAACTTTGCCACCTGTTTCTTTATGCACTCCTGGTTGTGATATAGCGTTTTGTCGTCGAGCAGGTTTCGTTCCTGGCTCTTTCCTGACGGGTCGCCAATCATTCCGGTTGCTCCTCCGACGAGAATTATCGGCTTATGCCCGCAACGCTGCAGGTGTCGGAGCATCATTATGCCGCATAAGTGTCCTATGTGCAGGGAGTCGGCGGTGGGATCGGTTCCGAGGTAGGCCGTAACCATTTCTCGCTGCAGGAGTTCCTCCGTTCCCGGCATTATTTGTGCGAGCATTCCTCGCCATTTCAGTTCTTCAACAAAGTTTTTTGCCATTGTTATATATTGTTTTTTTTGATTATTTTCCGGTCTTTTCCGTTTCTTGTCTGTGCCTTTCGGGTTGTTTCTACGGTACGGGGTCGTATCCGCTTCCGCCCCAGGGATGGCATCTTAATATCCTTTTTACGGCGAGCCACAGTCCTTTCAGCGGTCCGTGCTTCACCACGGCCTGTCGGGCATATTCCGAGCACGTTGGCGTAAAGCGGCATGCCGGCGGTGTGAATGGTGAAATACATTTCTGGTAGAACACTATTGGCATGCATACCAGCCATATTGCCATGCGGCGCAAAGCCGTAGCGACAGTCGTTTCCATCACTTTCCGGTCTCCCTGTCCATTCTTTCGGCGAGCCGTTGCGTGAGCGAGTGCATTGCCTGCGTCACCTCCTTCGAGTCAAACAGCTTGTCGGCCTGCCATATAAACGCCAAAGCCAACGCCCTTTCGGGTGTTGGCAGCAATGCTTCAGCAAGCAGATGTTTGTTGTTTCTGTATGCTTCGCGTATCTGTCTCTTCACTCTGTTGCGTTTTACCGCCCTTTTGAAGTGGCGTTTCGATACGCTTATGAGCACCTGTACGGGCTCGTCGTGGCTGCCCCTCTCCATTGTCATGTACACCATTCTCAAAGGGAAAGCCGACATCGAGCGGCTCGAACCGCCTCTGAAGAGCTTGTCCATCAGTGTTCTGCTGACGATGCGCTCCTTTTTGCCGAATTTAGGAGCTGATGTTTCGGGCATTTGTTATGATGTTGTATTCTGTTTTATCCCTGCTTCTCGTTGAGATAGTGCATCAAGGCGCCCGTCATTGACGGATATTTCTCCGAGGGGGCTTCGAGGTCGAGCCTTAGTCCGGCGTCTTTTACAGCCTTTGCCGTGGCAGGTCCGAATGTGGCTATCGCTATGTTCTGCTGATTGAAGTCGGGGAAGTTTTTGTTCAGTGAGTCCACTCCGGCGGGACTGAAGAACACGAGCATGTCGTAGTCGAACTTCTCCACCTCTTCGGGTGTGAAGTCGTTGCTTACTGTGCGGTACATTACGCATTCAGCGTGTGTGAGTTTCTTCGATTCGAGCATATCCCTCACGCTGTCGTTGTGTACGTCGCTCATCGGAACAAGATATTTTTCTGTTTTGTGCTTTACCATTGTGGGCAGCAGGTCGATGATTTTGCCTGTAGAGCCGAAGAACACCTTTCTTTTACGGTACTGTACGTACTTCTGTATGTAGAGAGCTATTGTTTCTGTTACGCAGAAATACTTCATATCTTCCGGTATTGTCACGCGCAGCTCTTTTGCGAGTTTGAAGAAGTTGTCGATGGCATGGCGCGATGTGAAGACCACTGCTGTATAATCGAGAATGTTTATCTTCTGCTGACGGAATTCCTTTGGCGTCAGTCCCTCTACCTTTATAAAAGGTCTGAACACTAATTCCACGCCGAATCTCGTTGCGATGTCGAAGTAAGGTGACTTTTCGCTCGTTGGTTTCGGCTGCGAAATTAAAATCTTCTTAATCATCGGTGTCCTATAAATTTATATTCAAATGGTTTCCTGTGATTACCAGCATACCCCAGAACAAGGTGGCCGGTACTATTTCGAGGGCACAAAAGTACAAAATAATTTGGACAAAACCGCCTGCACGGTTGAAAAAGATAAAATAAGCCTTGTAAATTGATAGCATTTTAACTAAGATCAGTACAAATGCTAAGTAAAAAGTGACATTTTGTATCTGTAAATCAAAATAAACCTGAAGCAGTGTGACAGGAAACAGTATCACGCCGCCCATGGCTGTGATGAAGAGGAACCACTGCATCCACAGTATGTTCTTCTTGCTGCCGAAGAACACTGCATTGACTGCCGAATAGAGCATTCCCTTGCACAGATAGTAGGCTATATACATGGCGAAGTAGATGCCGATGAGCTGGTATTGCGAGTCGAGCACCAGTGTGTCGCCTATGTAGTGCATGGTGTAGAAGTACTGGAATATGGCATACTGTAGGCATGCCTGTGCCAGGAGGAAGAACTGGAACTTCACTTCCGACGATGTCTGCGTTATTATGGCTTCATCGCGCTGCTTCACGTAGAGCAGGTCTTTGGCGTGTCTCACTATCAGTCGGTAGAGGTTGGAGAGTGCTACCACCACGAGGATGAAGCTCACTATGAGCAGTCCTGTTATCACGTCGTCGTTTCTTACGGTGTATGGCACGGGGTCGCCTGCCACTCCGTAGTTTGAGCCGCCGTCAGCCGTGTATGTCTTTGTTGCCGCTGTTGCGTATCCGCCGTCGTGTATGTCGGGCATTGTCACCTCGTAGATGCTTGTGCCTATCCCGGTGCCCGGCATGTGCAGGGTGTCTGGTCGGTTGCCGTACCTGATGGTGTCGGGTCTGAAGTTGGCCTGAATGGCAGAATCCTGCTGTTCCGGTGTAGCGTTACGCGGCAGCCTTGCCAGCACGTCGGCAAGTGTAAGCGGTCTGTGGGTGTGGTGTACCGCTGTGTCTGCCGCTGCCGGCAGTTCCTTATATATAAGCGAGTCCTGCTGCAACATATCCGGCGTGTTTTTTTACGCTGTCAGATGCCGAATTCGCGGCGTATGTCCTCCACTCTGTCGAGCTTTTCCCATGTAAACAGCTCCACGTCTATGGTTTTCGTCTCGTGATAATGGCTTGTGAATGTCTTTTTCACTGTTTCCGGTTTGCGTCCCATGTGTCCGTAGGCTGCCGTTTCGCTGAACATGGGCTGCCTCAGCTTGAGAGTGCGTTCTATGGCTTTCGGGCGCAGGTCAAACATTTTCTCTATTCTCCTGGCTATTTCGCTGTCTGTCATGTTCACATTGCTGCGTCCGTATGTGTTCACGTATATGTTCATAGGCTTTGCCACGCCTATGGCATAGCTCACCTGTACGAGCATTTCGTCGCTTACGCCTGCCGCCACCATGTTTTTGGCTATGTGGCGTGCCGCATAGGCTGCCGAGCGGTCCACCTTGCTTGAGTCTTTGCCGCTGAAGGCTCCGCCTCCGTGTGCTCCTTTGCCTCCGTAGGTGTCTACTATTATCTTTCTGCCTGTCAGTCCGGTGTCGCCGTGTGGTCCGCCTATTACGAATTTGCCTGTGGGATTGACGTAATACTTTATGTCGTCGCCGAACAGTGCGAGCACTTTTTCGGAGTTGATGCGGCTTTTCACTCTCGGCATCAGTATCTCGAGCACGTCTTTTCTTATCTGTGCGAGCATTTCCTCGTCGCCGGCAAAGTCGTCATGCTGTGTGGAAACCACTATGGTGTCTATCCTTTCGGGCACTCCCTCGTCGCTGTACTGTACGGTCACCTGGCTTTTCGAGTCGGGACGCAGATACGTCATCTGTTTGCCCTCCTTCCTTATGTCGGCAAGAGTTGTCATTATGAGGTGTGCTATGTCGAGCGATACGGGCATGAAGTTTTCCGTTTCTGTGGTTGCATATCCGAACATCATGCCTTGGTCGCCGGCACCCTGGTCCACGCCGTTGTCCACGCCGCGGTTTATGTCGTCGCTTTGCTCGTGTATGGCACTGAGTATGCCGCATGAGTTTCCGTCGAACTGGTATTCTGCCTTTGTATATCCTATGCGCTTTATGGTGTTGCGGGCTATTGTCTGCAGATCGATGTACTCTTTGCTTCTTACCTCACCCATTATTACCACCTGTCCGGTAGTGACAAACGTCTCGCATGCCACGCGTGCGTTTTCGTCGTAAGCGAGAAACTGGTCGAGGATGGCGTCGCTTATCTGGTCTGCCACTTTGTCGGGATGTCCTTCCGATACCGACTCTGATGAAAAAAGGTATGACATATTTATATATATATTATATAATGTATTTGTTCTTGTTGCGGTGTGCGGTGTTGCGCCGTTATGGCGGTGTGGTGTGCAGCTCTTGTACAATATGCTGCTGTGTGCCTTGCTTCGAAGACGGTGCAAAGATACGTCAAAACGCCATAACGACCAAAACAAACGTGTGCTTTTTGTCTGTCGCACGTCAGTACACGTGCCACGGGTCGGGATAGTCGAACCAGTCGGTGGCTTCGTTTCTGTTTCTTGCCCATTCCGGGAAAGAGTGTCCCGGTGTTTGGTATGCTCCGGTGTACACTTCCTTTCTGTTGGAGCCCACCACCGTGCCCTCTATGGGGTAGCGGAAGGTGGAAGGCATCTGCAGCGCCCACGTATAGGGGTTGTCGTAAGCCTCCGGGTCGTTAAAGTAGCTGTATATTACCTCTGCGTTCTTGTATACCGTGGTGTGTACTTCGCAGTAGCTTGCGTTGCTGTTTTCTATGATGAAGGCGTCGAGATATTCTGCCACAAACCTGTTTGCAGCTGTTTCCGATGCCAGTTCGAAGCGGTATGTCACCGTCACCGGCGTTGTTTCCACCGATGGCGAGAATCCGTCGGCTCCCGTATGCTGCGTGTTGCAGTACGCCCTGCTCACGTTGCCGTTGGTCTCTGACTTCTTCAGCAGTGCCCAGTGTGCGTCGTTGAAGAGGTATATCACTATGTCCGATGTGTGGTTGAGGTTGTCGGGTAGCAGAATTTCTTTCGTGTCTATTATGTTGAACGACGACATCGGTCGCCCGTTGTTCGTGTCGAAGTCGCCCTCGCGGCTTACCGCCACTACGTCGCCGTGCCTTACTCCCTGCACGCGTATCGCCGCCGCCACCTGCGGCATCATTCCCACCGCATCGAGCGTCACGTCGAGCCTCACCGTCCTGCCCTCCACGTACGGGCGCAGTGTGAGCACCACGTCGTTGAAGTCGTAGTCGCCTATCAGCGGAAAGTCGCTCTCGAAGCAGTAGCGTATGCCGAAGCGCGGCGGTACGGGCTGTGCGTCTCCCACATAGGTGCCGTTAGCTTTCGATTCGGCTCCGCGGAAAGTCTGCGATACCGTTCCGTTGTTCAGTCCGCACGTCTTCACCACCCGTCGTCCGGCGGCGTCGGTCACAGCCACATAGAATATGTTCTGTGTTATGGGGAACGAGAATGGCGTGCGCAGGTGTCCTCCCGGCGCTACCGTGCCGCTTGCAGCCTGCAGTGCTGTGTTGTCGCTTGAGGGATGTTTCAGATACACCTCCACGAAGCTGTTTCCCTCGTACTCCTCGTCGAGATGTATGTCGGTAAGGGCAGAGGTTACCGTCGTCCAGAGGTGTTCTGCGTCCACTTCCGTCACCGGAAAGCCGTCGCCCACGATGTTTTCGTAGTTCTCCTTGTCAAAAAACTCCTTGTCCTTGCAGGCGGTGGACAATGCTGCGAGAAGCAATACCGCGGCTGCCAGAATGGTATAACGTGTTATCTTGCAGTACATAATTCCATGTATGTGCCTCTTTATGCACACTTTATATGCTGCAAATGTATTAAAAAAATCCGTTACATTTCCGCTTCATGCCGCCTGTTTTTGTACAAAACGGCTTTTTTTTTGTCTTATCGGCTGTTTCGTTTACGTTTGCCACAAGGCGGTCATCATACCGACACAAGCTGATTAGGGTCTGATTGTACGGTCTTCTTGTCGGAACTGTTTTGGTGAAATCATATCGTTAAAGTTTCATTAACAGTTTAGAAAAATCTTTACTTTAACGTGTGTTAATAGGCATCCAAACCTCGATTTGAAACCTACGACGCAAAAATTGGCGTTTTTTATCTCAAATAGGGAGCGTTGATAGTC
>CAMTJK010000161.1 GCA_947072805.1 uncultured Prevotella sp. | reverse complement strand
ACGACGTAATCGCGTTGCCAAAAAAGCGTAATCGTTTTTCGACCCGTCGGGAGCACAAATCATCCTACTTTGATTAACAAAAATTTACACCTAGAATGCCGGATTTAAAAATGTTAAATTCGACCAAATATCTTTACAAATTAACTCTTATTAAGTGCAGTTACGTGAGACTCTCTCCGGCAGTAAGACATCGCTGCCTGTTGTGTGTGAAAACCTTATTCGCTCCACTCTATCGGCGTTATGCCGTGTTGGCACAGGTAGACGTTGGCTCGCGAGAAGTGATGATTGCCGAACCATCCGCCCCTGTTGGCTGACAGCGGCGAGGGATGTACCGACTGTAGTATCAGATGGCGTGAGGCGTCGATGAGTGGCGCTTTGGAGCGTGCATAACCGCCCCATAATATGAAGACGAGATGGTCTTTTCGGGCGGACAGGGTGCGTATCACCGCATCGGTAAACTGTTCCCATCCATGTCTCTGGTGGCTTGCCGCCTGATGTGCCCTCACCGTGAGGGTGGCGTTGAGCAGCAGCACGCCCTGCGTGGCCCAGCGCGTAAGGTCGCCGTTCGCAGGCATGGCTGTGCCGAGGTCGAGCTGTATCTCCTTGAAGATGTTTACCAACGAGGGTGGGGGTGTGACGCCGTCGCACACCGAGAACGACAGTCCGTGTGCCTGTCCCGGCTCGTGGTAGGGGTCTTGCCCTATTATCACCACCTTCACCCGGTCGAAAGGGCACAGGTTGAAGGCGTTGAAGATGAGGCTTCCCGGCGGATAGCACGTGTGGGCGGCGTATTCGGACCTCACGAAATCGGTGAGTTTGATGAAATAAGGCTGTTCAAATTCGCTGCCTATCTGCTCCAGCCACGACGGTTCTATCTTTACTTTCACTGCTCTGAAGGTTTTCTGTTATACGCGATCGGTTCTTGTCATATACTTCTTACAGAATGTATCTTGACCCAAACAGGTTATAATATTTCATATCAGTATCGTCTGTCTGTGCATACTGCGACCGCTCCGGCAAAGGCATGGCAGGCTATGTAGGGAAGAAGCGCGAAGCAGGATGGTGCGCATAGAGGCGACGACGATGTGAAAAGCAGATATTGCATTCTTGAAGAGACTTATTAGCGGTACGATGACCTGTTCGGGCTTATATCTTTTCACCGTAACACAAGTCGCCGGCGTCGCCCAGTCCTGGCAGTATGTACTTGTGCTCGTTGAGACGCTCATCGATGGCGGCGCACCATACGGTGGTGCGGTCGTCGGGGAAGGTCTTTTTCACATGCTCGATACCCTCGGGCGTTGCTATCACGCAAGCCACATGAGTATGTCTCGGCTCCCCTTTAGTGATGAAAGCCCTGTAGCCCATCTCCAGACTTCCGCCCGTGGCGAGCATAGGGTCGGTGATAATGAGCACCTTGTCATCAAGAGGCGGTGTGGCGAGATACTCCACATGTATTCCCACCTCGGTGTGCTGCTCGTCGGTGTACTCCCTATATGCGCTCACGAAGGCGTTTCCGGCGTGGTCGAACACGTTAAGGAATCCCTCGTGCAGGGGCAGTCCGGCGCGGAAGATGGTGGCAAGCACTATGTCGTCCTGAGGCAGCCGCGTTACGGCGGTGCCCAGAGGAGTGGTAACATTGTGCGGCTTGTAAGTAAGGGTCTTGCTTATTTCGTAAGCCAGCATCTCGCCGATGCGCTTGATGTTGTTTCTGAAGAGGAGTCTGTTCTGCTGGTATTCCACGTCGCGTATCTCTGCCAGATAACGGTTTACGATGGTGTCGGTGTCGCTTAGGTTAATAATTTTCATCGTTGCGGTCTGTTTTGTTGTGGCAAAGATAATATTTTTTATCCAAAATGGCTTATATCGCATTGTCTAAAACATCATATCGTACGTAATCACATCTATTTTTTTGCAAGGTCTGAATTGCAAAAACGTGTGTTGCCATCTGTTTTTTGAATACTTTAACCAAAAAAGAATTATACATTTAGAAATTGTGTGCGATAACGCTTTGCCAAAGACCTGTTTTTTGTTACCTTTGCATCGGCTTAATAATAAGTCCTGGATTCTAAGATAAAAAGATAGTTTTATACAATAAATCATTTAAAAATGGCAAAGTTTGATAAGTCAGTTTTAGAGAAGTATGGTATCACCGGTACCACAGAAGTAGTGTACAACCCTTCTTACGAGACATTGTTTGAAGAAGAGACCAAAGAAGGTCTGACCGGCTTCGAGAAAGGTCAGGAGACAGAACTCGGAGCAGTGAACGTGATGACCGGCATCTACACCGGACGCTCACCCAAGGATAAGTTTATCGTTGTGGATGAGAACTCAAAAGACACCGTATGGTGGACATCAGAAGAATATAAGAACGACAACCATCCCGCTTCACAGGAGGCATGGGCTGCCGTAAAGGATATAGCACAGAAAGAACTGTCAAACAAGCGCCTTTTCGTTGTTGATGGTTTCTGCGGCGCCAACGAAGATACACGCATGGCTGTGCGCTTCATCGTAGAGGTGGCATGGCAGGCTCACTTCGTAAAGAACATGTTCATCCGCCCCACAGAGGCAGAACTGGAGAACTTCGAGCCCGACTTCATCGTATACAACGCATCGAAAGCCAAGGTTGAAAACTACAAGGAGCTCGGTCTGAACTCTGAGACAGCCGTTGTGTTCAACGTAACAAGCCGCGAGCAGGTTATCATCAATACATGGTACGGTGGCGAAATGAAGAAGGGTATGTTCTCGATGATGAACTACTACCTGCCGCTCAAGGGCATGGCTTCAATGCACTGCTCTGCAAACACCGACCTCAATGGCGAGAATACAGCCGTATTCTTCGGTCTGTCAGGCACAGGAAAGACAACTCTCTCTACCGACCCGAAGCGTCTGCTCATCGGTGACGACGAGCACGGATGGGACGACAACGGTGTGTTCAACTTCGAGGGCGGATGCTATGCAAAGGTAATCAATCTCGACAAGGAGAGCGAGCCCGATATTTTCAACGCCATCAAGCGCAACGCACTGCTCGAGAACGTAACAGTGGCTGCCGACGGCAAGATTGACTTCGCAGACAAGAGCACAACGGAAAACACCCGCGTGTCTTATCCTATCGAGCACATCAACAACATCGTGCGTCCGAAGAGCGCAGCTCCTGCAGCAAAGAACGTTATCTTCCTTTCTGCAGACGCTTTCGGAGTGCTGCCTCCCGTATCTATCCTCACACCGGAGCAGACCAAGTACTACTTCCTCTCCGGATTCACCGCAAAGCTCGCCGGAACAGAGCGCGGTATCACCGAACCCACTCCTACATTCTCTGCTTGCTTCGGTCAGGCATTCCTCGAGCTGCATCCTACAAAGTATGCAGAGGAGCTCGTTAAGAAGATGGAGAAGAGCGGTGCAAAGGCTTACCTCGTGAACACCGGATGGAACGGCACCGGCAAGCGTATCTCTATCCGTGACACACGCGGTATCATCGACGGAATTCTCGGCGGCGCCATCCTCAAGGCTCCCACAAAGCAGATTCCTATCTTCAACTTCGAGGTTCCCACAGAGCTTGAAGGTGTTGATACCGGCATCCTCGATCCGCGCGACACTTACGCTGACGCTTCTGAATGGCAGAAGAAGGCCGAAGACCTGGCTGCTCGTTTCCAGAAGAACTTCGTTAAGTACACCGGCAATGAGGCTGGCAAGGCTCTTGTTGCTGCCGGTCCGCAGCTCTAAGAAACAGAGAACAACAGATAAGAAAATCCCATCCGACGCTTGTTCGGATGGGATTTTTGTGTTTGATGCAAGCCCAAAAGGGTCCGGCTTGCACTGAATCCCTTGCCGTCGGCAATGCCGCTGCTCCTCGCGCGCGCGTATATAATATAAGGTATAGGGAACGCAGCAGCAGCAACGATGGGTTTGATGACGCCTGAAAGGGTGAAAAAGAGGTGGCGATTGATGTAAGTCAATAATAAAACCCTATGCAAAATAAAATGGGAAAAAGATTTGTGTGCGCACACAAACGGTAGTATCTTTGCATCGTATTCGAGAGAATACTTGTTATTCATTAGGTTAGTAGTTAATAGATTTAAGGTAAAGATTATGTTATTAGATTTTCAGACAACGTGATGTCAGCTTCTTTGAACTTTTAAAAAAGTTGGCATACGTTAGGAAGGAGCGCGGAGTGAGTGAGTCATACCGCGCTCTTTTTTATATATGCGCCTGCCTCATGCCGAATGTCATGGCAAGAACACATCCGTGGAAGAAAGAAGTAAAGCCCCTTGCGTGCCACTCATTTAAACTAACAGAACTTAAAATAGCAGTGATTATAATATATTTTGCTTAATAAATGTCCTAAAAGTATCGTCTTTTGCGGAATTGTGATTAAATTTGCAGCCAAAAATCGAAATGAATTGATGAAATATTGTCTTCGTCCTATATATATACTGTTGTCCGTAGTGCTCTTTTTTGTTGCCTGCGCAGATGACGACAACGATGAAATAGTTTTATATAACGACATAGCAATCACCGGCTTTCAGATAACAAGCGGTACGGTATCGGGTGTTGAGGGTGTAGGATTGTCGTACATCCCGTTTTCCATCGACCATTGCTTCGGTGAAGCCTTCGGCAAAATAGAGAACAACACACCGCTGCCCTACGGCACCGACCTCACCACACTGTTCTGCGGATATTATACAAAGAACAACGCCCTTGTTTTTATAGAGGATTTGATGACCGGCGAATGGAAATACCTGTCATCAACCGACGTCCAGAACTTTTCTACCACACGCTACCTGCACGTGATGTCGTCCGACAATACCGCCGAACGCACCTACGAGCTGAAAGTAAACGTATATAAGGAGAAAGGAGACGAGTTTGTGTGGAACCGACTCGCCGACGAACCCGACATCGCAGGGATGGAAGCCATGAAGGCTTTCGTCGTGGGCAGAAAGATAATGGTGTTCGGCAAGGACGGGACACAGACCACCGTGCTCTCTGCCGATGTAGCCGGCACACCGTCATGGCAGAAAAGTGGCATCACGTTCGGTGCCGATGCCTACCGTAATGTGGCTGTGCTCAACGACACACTCTTCGTGCTCGACGGCACACGCCTCGTGCGCTCCACCGATATGGGAGAAACATATACTGATGTGCCTTACACCTATACGTCGTCTGTTGCCGGCGCGGCTCTGAAACAGCTCGTGGGCGCAAGCACAACAGAGATTTACGCACTTGCCGACGACGGGAAGATAGCCGTATCGACAGACAAGGGAGAGACGTGGACACCCGATGCGGGAGCAGGAGCGTCAGACAATGACGAGAATATGGAGTGGCTGCCGGCTGAAGACATTGCCTTCAGCAGCGCACCCTTTGCATATAACGACATGACCGACTATGTGCTGATGGCAGGCAACAGAGCTTCGGCAGAACATAACGGCGACACGAAAGCTGTGGTATGGCGCAAGATAGTGGAGTATGCACCTTACAGCCACGCCGGCAAATGGATATGTATGATGCCCGACGACGCATCCTACTATCCGCTTCCACGCCTTGACAAACTTGCCGTGGTGAGCTACGACGGCAGTCTGCTCGCGCTGGGAGGAGCAGGAAAGGGCGAATGTACCGCCGAGCCGCTATCAGCGATATACGAGAGCCGCGACGGAGGAGTGACATGGAAGACCAACACCTCGTATGCCCTGCCTGCAGAACTCGACAGAAACACTCCGGCGTTTGCCGTGGCGGTAGATGCCGACAGTTATATATGGATAGTCTGTGCCGGCACGGGACAGGTGTGGAAAGGTCGCCTGAACCGCCTCGGATGGACAAATTGACGAACGCACACATGAAGAAACTCATTGCCGTTGCCGCTATGGTGCTTGCCGCAGTGACGGCACATGCACAGGAAGATCCCGAATACCGCGCGGAAATAGGCGGCGGCATAGGGCTCGTTTCTTATCAGGGCGACTTCAACAGCAGTCTCACCGCCAACATGCAGCCAATGGGCTCGCTGCTGGCACGATATAAGTTTAATCCGCGCATGGCACTCGCCTTCAACGTAAGCTACGGCAAGCTGAAGGGAGCATCGGACGGAACAAAGACGTGGTATCCGGAGTATAGCGACACGCTGATGTCGTTCAGCAACACGCTCGTGGATGCCGGCGTGAGATATGAATACAACTTCTGGCCCTACGGTACCGGACGCGAATACAGGGGGGCGCAGAGGATAACGCCGTATATAGCCATTGGACTGGGAATGACATACGTCAAAACACAGGACGAAAGCGACGTCGCCGCCAACATGGCAATGGGGGTGGGAGTGAAATGCAAGGTGGCAACAAGACTGAACTTAGGGCTCGAATGGCTCATGCACTTCACTGCCTCCGACAAACTCGACGGGGTTGCCGACCCATACGGCATAAAGAGCAGCGGACTGTTCAAGAATACCGACTGCTACAATGCCATCACTTTGTCGCTAACGTACGACATCATGGCAAAATGTAAAACATGTAATAACGACAGGGACTAAAATGACAGACAATCTGGATATGAAGCGCATCCCGCAACACATTGCCATCATCATGGACGGCAACGGAAGATGGGCAGCCGAAAGAGGACACGAACGCAGTTACGGACACCAGGCAGGCGTGGAAGCTGTGAGAAGAATAACATCCGAGTGTACACGGCTGGGCGTGAAATATCTTACCCTATACACTTTCTCTACCGAAAACTGGGGCAGACCGGCTGATGAGGTGGCTGCGCTCATGGGTCTCGTGCTCTCTTCGCTGGAGGACGAGATTTTCATGAAAAACAATGTGCGCTTCCGTGTGATAGGCGACATGACACGAATACCCGAAAACGTGCAGCGCAAATTGCGCGAAACGGAGGAACATACCGCCGCAAACAGCGCCATGACCATGGTGGTGGCACTAAGCTACTCGTCGAAATGGGAAATAACAAAGGCTGTCAGAGACATGGCAGAGGAGGTGAAGAACGGAAAACTCAACGCCGAAGATATCACCGAAAAAACCATCGACGAACACCTGCAGACGGCTTTCATGCCCAACCCGGAGCTGCTCATAAGAACGGGAGGCGAACTGCGCATATCCAACTACCTGCTGTGGCAGATAGCTTATTCAGAACTCTACTTCTGCGATACCTACTGGCCCGACTTCGATGAGCAGGCTTTGAGAAAAGCTATTTGCAGCTATCAAGGCAGACAACGACGCTTTGGAAAGACAGGACAACAGGTGGAGGAAGAGGCAAAGTGAGATATTATATATAAAAAGGTATATATAAAACAGCATATTTACAGACAATGAAATATATTACAAAGGTAATCATGCTGATTGCACTGCTTTCAGCAATGGCAAACGGCATGAGAGCTCAAGAGACAATAGTGA
>CAMTJK010000160.1 GCA_947072805.1 uncultured Prevotella sp. | reverse complement strand
AGCCACCATGGCGCATCCCGATTATGAGGTACAGTATGATTTGACGAAGTCTTATAAGATGGATAATACATAATTTGAAATCAAGGATGTGGAGTGGCTTGTGGGAGGCGATGAAGGCCGGGCCTTTTGTAGCAATGAACGTTTTTGCGCTTAAATAATGATAGCCTGTATTGGATAATAGTGGCAAATTATATACATTTGCATTCCATATCAACAGTATATGAGATGTCAGACATAAGAAACAAGCGAATTTACAGAGTGACATTTTGGGGAGGACTTGTCAATGCCATACTTGTTATTGCCAAGTTTGCGGCTGGTGTATGGGGACATTCGGCTGCAATGATAGCAGATGCTGTGCATTCGATGAGCGATTTTACTACTGATATCATAGTCCTGGTGTTTGTCCGACTAAGTAATAAACCAGCTGATGAAGACCATGCCTATGGGCACGGAAAATACGAAACAGTTGCAACAACTATTATCGGTATCGCTCTGTTTGTTGTAGGGTTGATGCTCGGATGGGATGGGGCAGTCAAGATATACCGATTCGCCCAGGGGGAGCAACTCCGAACTCCGGGATTGATAGCTCTTATTGCTGCATTGACGAGCATCTTATTAAAGGAATGGATATTCAGAATTACCAATAAGGTAGCCAAGGATGTCTCGTCGCAGGCGCTTGAAGCAAATGCCTGGCACCATCGTAGCGATGCTTTATCTTCGGTAGGAACAGCCTTGGGTATAGGGGGCGCTTTGATTTTAGGCAGTAAATGGGCTGTTCTTGATGCCGTGGCTGCCGTTGTCGTTAGTTGTCTGATTGTCGTTACTTCTGTTCGGCTCGTTCGTAAATCGTCAGGAGAACTGCTTGAAGAGCGTTTGCCGATAGAAATAGAAGAAAAGATAAAAGATATCGTTTGCCGTACAGATGATGTAACGGATATACACAGATTATATACACGTCGTATCGGAAATTCAATAGCCATCGAAATGCACATGCGTTTGCCTGCCATGATGCCGTTGGTTGAGGCTCATAAGCGTGCCAATGAGGTTGAAAGACATTTAAGGCAGGAATTTGGCAGTTTGACACATATCATGATTCATATTGAGCCGACAAAGTAATGAAACAACTTTTCGCTTACTATATGCAGTATGCGAAAAGTTGTTATGTTTGATTGTAATTTAAAAAACACAATATTATATCAATCTAAAGGCTGATTTGCGGTAAACCGTTAGATTTCTATTTTCATGAAAACCGGATTGTGGTCGGAGTAGCTGAGGTTCTGCTTGTAATATGTTATTCCTTTCAACGACTTGTCATGGAAAATGTAATCTATTCTCACTGCTTTGTTGCCACGGTAGGTGCTCATCCAACCACTTCCGCATTCCTTGAATCCGTCAGTCATGTCTCCAAGCATTGTATTGTAAACGTATGAATACGGAACATCATTGAAGTCACCGCAGACAATTGTTGGAATGGGTGAGTTCCGCTTCTCACTTGCAACTATTTCGGCTTGTCTTGCGCGGATAATCATTCCAAGAGTGTAATTGTTGTATATAGCGCTGATTAAGGAGTTCTTTTCTACCTGCATCCCATTCATCTGCATTTTTGCCGCTTTTCGTAGGGTGCGGTTAAAGCCGGTGGTTTCAAGATGGGCATTTATTACTTTTATAAGTCTTCCGTTTATATCCAGGTCTGCCCACATGGCACTGTTGTTTGTGTTTTCAAAAGGAATGTTCTTTGTCGCCTTAATGGGATATTTGCTGTATATTACCATGTCGTTGTTTCCTGTTGCCATATAAGGGAAGTATTCTTTATAGCTGTCAGAGTTTTTTTTGTCTCCGCTTGCGTCGGAATATTCTTGTATACACAAAATGTCTACCTTCTGTTTTTTCATGTCAGAAAGAATGTCTTGTGCCATAAATCCAGATGTTTCCCTTCCGAATACAGCTACATTGTAGGTCGCTATTTTTATTCCGGAATGTGCATCACTATCCTTGGGCAATCCCCTAAGTTGATATATTGTACCGATATATGGTATACATATCAGAATTGTTACGAATGGTATTACAGACAATATCCATTGGCGTCTTATCAGCCAATATATGAGCATGACGCAGTTTGCCGCAATAAGTAATGGCAGAACGTACACAATCATGGCCCGAGCTGTGTTGCCTATCGGTGAAACGTTACCACCCCATAAACCAACTAACGTGAAAATTGTCAGTACAATTTGGGTGATTAAAAACATCATTGAGATGTATTTGTATACTGCTAATTTTCCCATTGTGCTTGCTTTATTCCTTTAAGTATTTGGCTATCATGTCTGTCAATTCCTCTATACGTAACGGTTTTGACAGGAATGCATCACATCCGGCTGCTTTAGCTTCGTTAATGTTATTGTCGAAAGCATAAGCGCTCAGAGCAATTATAGGCGTGTCGTGGTTTACTTCTTTGATGATTCGTGTTGCGTCCAGACCGTTCATCTCGGGCATGCGTATATCCATAAGTATGATATCAGGCTTCTCATCTTCATTCATTGTCACGGCTTCTATTCCGTTCCGCGCCCTTATCAGTCTGTATCGTTTTGACAACACGTTCTTCAGCAATTCGTAATTGCTGTCTTCGTCTTCGGCAACCAATATGAGTTTCATATTGCCGTTTCCTGCCATTACGCGTAGGGTGCGAGAGCCGGAAGTTGTGGTTGCTTTCTTTGTTTTACCTCCGACAGATCCTTCAAATGGTAATGTGAACTTGAACGTAGTGCCGTTGCCAAGTGTTGATAACACGGACATTTTTCCGCCAAGTTTCTCAACAATAATCTTGCTTAACGGCAGACCAAGCCCATGCCCGTTATTAAGTGTTTCGGCATCTTTTGACACGTAGGTCTGGAATATCTTGTCAAGGTCTTCCTCTGCAATGCCCGTACCGGTATCGGTAACGTGAAACTCTACTTCCTGACCGTCACCAATCAGTCTGTATCCGTAGGTAATGCTTCCTTGCGCTGTATGTTTAAGTGCATTGTTTATCAGATTCGACAACACTTGGGTCAATCTGTTGGGATCGGTTATCAGGGTTACTGACATTGTAGGTTCGGAGCTAATCAGATGTATCTGTTCTGGACATTTGAATTTGAACATTTTCTTTATGTCCTTGCACAACAGGTTCAAGTCTGTTTCTGTTTTCTTGATGGAAATTTCTCCTGCTTCAACTCTTGACAAATCCAATATCTCATTTATAAGATTTCCCAAACGTGTATTGTTGTTCTCGATTATTTCGAGAAACTCCATACGTTCTTCGAGCGATTCAGTTTCAGCAATGATTCTTGAAAATCCTTCAATGGCATTTAGTGGCGTACGAATCTCGTGGCTCATATTCGCCAGGAAGAGAGATTTCATTCGGCTTGCATTTTCAGCCTTTTTAATCATCTCTTCATATTCGTTCAGTTTCTGACACGCCGTTTCTTTTTCTTCTGTCAGCTGTTGAATCTTTTTATTCGCTTCTGCAATTTTGCGCAGTAGCATTTCTCGTTCGTCCTGATTCATAATAATATCATCAATATTGTCGACAGAGCAAAACCTGTCACAATTAATATGTGTCCGTCACTCTTTCTTATCCCCTTCTGGCTTTTTCCCATATGCCTGTCTTGTTCTTACATAAGTAAACCATCCCTCTGAATACATTTATATTCATGAAGAGGAAGTAGTAGGCCACGAAGAAAAGCTTGCTCTTACGACCTTTTTGTTCCATTTGGTAACCAATGTATGCTGATAGGTAAAACATTATCTGCATCAGCCCTATGATGTTGTATGTCATTCCGCTTTTTGCCATCACAAGCATGACGTTCAGCGGAATCAAGGCAAACAATGCTATTGGCGTTATACTCCAACGTAAAACCCTGTGTGATACATATTGGAATGTAGCCACAGGATGTTTTAAAGGATTCAGTAGCGTTCTCAGTCGCCATATGCTTTGCAGCCCACCTGCTGCTATGCGTCGTTTACGTTTAGCTTCCTCTTTAATGTCGGCAGAACCATATTCAAGAGCGTATGCATCTGATGTGTATGCAATGCGGTATCCGCGTATTACGAGTTTCATAGATATGATGAAATCGTCAAGTAGCGAATCTTCGGGTATTGGTGAATACAACTCTTTTCTTAATGCGCACAGTTCTCCGGCAGCACCCATTGTTGAGTATAACTCGTAGTCAAGTCGCTTCAGCGTACTTTCGTATTTCCAGTAGAGACCTTCGCCTTCGGCTGCAATCTGACCTTCTTTGCGTGCAGCTACACGCTTTTCGCCAGCTACGCAACCCACGGTCGGATCTTGAAAGAGTCTTACTATTTCGCGAATGGCGCCATCGTTAATCATTGTGTTGGCATCAGTCATGACAACAATACTGGTTTCTGCCATTTGCATTGCACGATTTACAGCAGCTGTCTTTCCGCGCCGTTCGGGGGTAAATTTTATTTCTACTTCGGGGTATTCTGCAAGTAGTGCGTTTGTGTTATCGTTGCTTCCATCTGTCACCCACATTACATGCAGTTTTTCTTTTGGATAGTCTGTAAGGCGGATGTTATTCATCTTCATTTCTACCACATCCTGCTCGTTATAGGCACAGACTACCAATGTTACCTCCGGTAGCAGTTCGTCTGAAGACAATGTCGGTTTTTGGGGTGATCCTTTGAGTATTCTTTTTATACAAACAGCTATATACAGAACAATGCCGTAGCCAATGTAAGTATAGAAAACAGTCACTAAACAGAGCCAGTATATTATTTTGACAATCGTCATTGAATTCAGTAGTTAGTTATATATGCAAAGTAACAAAAAAAAACTGTATACACAAAACAAATGCGGGAATATTTTCACTAATACTCCCGCTTTCGTTTTTTACTTTGTTTCAATCTCCTCTTTCATGTCTATGAAATCGCCGTTCCTGTCATAAAACTCATATTGCAGGAAGGCCATTTTCTGTGAGGAAACGATTTTGACACCAAGCCCGTACTTTATCTGCCATTTTCGTTTTATCGACCAAAGTCCGTGATTTATGTATGCAGCCACGTATGGATGTACGTGCAGATAAAATTTTTTGATGCCGATCTTGTTTACCAGTCGGTCAATTTTACTCTCCAGTTGATCTGTAAACAGAATACTTGATTTGATTTTTCCTTTGCCGAAGCATGTAGGACAGGTCTCTTCGACGTTTACATCCATTGCCGGACGGACTCTTTGGCGTGTAATCTGCATGAGACCGAACTTGCTTAGTGGCAATATGTTATGCCTTGCTCTGTCTTTCTGCATGTTTTTACACATCCGTTCGTAGAGCATCTGTCGGTCTTCTGCCAGATTCATGTCGATGAAGTCCACGACAATGATACCTCCCATATCGCGCAATCGCAGCTGGCGCGCCAGTTCGTCGGCTGCACCGAGATTCACCTCAAGGGCATTGGCTTCCTGACCGTTTTCGGAGCGGATACGGTTTCCGCTATTAACGTCTACAACATGAAGCGCTTCAGTGTGTTCTATAATCAGATAGGCACCGCGTTTATAATTGACTGTCTTTCCGAAAGCAGACTTTATCTGTTTCGTGACGTTGAAGTTGTCAAATATGGGTACCTGTCCCGTGTAGCGTTTCACGATGTCTGCTTTTTCGGGTGCTATGAGAGTGACATAGTCTTTCACTTGCCCGAATATTTCCTCATCGTTAACATAGATACCGTCGTAGGTAGGGTTGAACAAGTCGCGCAATAAAGCTACAGCTCTGCCCGTTTCCTCGAATATCACCTGTGGCCTTTCTGTTGTCTTCTGGACTTTAGTGATAGCGTCCTCCCACCGCTTCATCAGTAATTTCATTTCCATGTCCAGTTCTGCCACGCGTTTTCCTTCTGCCGAGGTGCGCACGATGACTCCGAAGTTCTTGGGCTTAATGCTTTGAACGAGTTGCTTCAGTCTTGCCCTTTCTTCGCCCTTCTTGATTTTGGAAGATACCGATACCTTATCGTTAAAGGGAATAAGTACCATATATCTTCCGGCAAAACTTAGCTCGCAGGTCAGTCTCGGACCTTTGGTAGATATTGGTTCTTTAACGATTTGCACCATAATCTCCTGTCCTGCTTTCAGCGTTGTCTGTACGCTGCCGTCTTTTGCGAGGTCGGGCAGGTGGGTGGCTTTTGATATCGGAAAGAGTTTCTTTCTGTCGCTTTGTACCTGTTTCAGATACTTTTCGTAAGAGTTAAATTGAGAACCTAAATCCAGATAATGCAAGAAGGCATCCTTTTCGAACCCGACATCAACGAAACATGCGTTCAGCCCGGGCATAAGTTTTCTCACTTTTGCCACGTAGATGTTGCCCACAGAGAAGGAAGCCGAGCGCGGCTCGTTTTGATATTCCACTAGACTCTTGTCTTCGAGCAGAGCTATGGATATTTCCTTGGGCTGTACATCGATAATTAATTCGCTTGTCATTTCTTACAGTACTGTTATGTTTCCCGTTGTTTCATCAAATAGAAAGGGTGTGCCAAGGTTATAAAGAACCCTATTGGCACACTCCTCTCATTTCTTTTGAACAAACGCCTTACGGCTGCAAGTGTTTACTTGCTCTTATGTCTGTTCTTTCTTAATCTTTTTTTACGCTTGTGAGTAGCCATCTTGTGGCCCTTCTTCTTTTTACCGTTTGGCATAATTTCAGATATTAAAAATATTATTATTTAATGTTGATTATTTCATTTTGGCAATGAAACTTTTTGCCGGCTTGAATCCCGGATAATCGTGCGCTTCAATCACGATGGTCGTATTCTTTGAGATGTTACGAGCTGTTTTTTGTGCACGGTGCTTTACAATGAAGCTACCGAAACCACGCAGGAAGACGTCTTCCTTGTTGGTTGCCAAACTAACTCTGATTTCTTCCATGAAAGCTTCAATTGTTGCTGCCACGTCTTTTTTTGCAAGTCCTGTGTCTGCCACAATCTTGTTGATAATATCCGCTTTAGTCATTGCTTTTCTTTATATTTGTAGTGAATTTTTATTTGGTTCCATTTATTCGGAGTGCAAATATACTGATTTTCAGCCTTAAACAGAAATTATTTTGAACTTTTTTAGAAAAAAGCTGATTATTATGCGTGTTGCGCATGTTGCGCTTTGCCGGCAGAAGCAATTATTATATTATATATATGGTATGTGGCACTGTATCTGATTAATGTACAATCAAGCGATGTAAATAATTGGGGTAAACGAAGATGAGCAGTTACAGGGACGCGTAACTGCACTTAATGAAAGTTAATTTGTAAAGATATTTGGTCGAATTTAACATTTTTAAATCCGGCATTCTAGGTGTAAATTTTTGTTAATCAAAGTGAGTCGAATTATGCTCCCGACGGGTCGAAAAACCGTTACGTACGTGAGCTCATTGCG
>CAMTJK010000159.1 GCA_947072805.1 uncultured Prevotella sp. | reverse complement strand
GTTTTTCGACCCGTCGGGAGCATAAATCGTCCCACTTTCATTAACAAATATTTACACCTAGAATGCCGGATTTAAAAATGTTAAATTCGACCAAATATCTTTACAAATTAACTTTCATTAAGTGCAGTTACGAGCACTTTTTTTACCCATACACGTATAAATCTTAACAAATATGAAATCACTTTTTGTCATGCCCATCTCTCTATTGTCTTGTTTCCTGTTTCGTTTTGACTTAGCCCGCCATACCATCTACGATGAGGTCGCAATACAATAAAAACAAAAACCTACTAACTCTGATGAACAATTTGGAATAATGTTGATGGCTGTGCCTGATGAATAATTTGAAATAATGAAAGATTTGGGTTAAAAAAACTTTCAAATTATTTGTATAGTTCAAGTATTTGTTTTACTTTTGCATCCAGTTGAATAAAAAAAGACTATATGAAGAATTTGGACGCATATTTTTTTAGCTTTTACTTTTACTTTGCAAGGAATTGTGAAGCGGGAAGTTGCGTGTAAATTTCAACTTATGACAATACAAATCTAAAGAAAGGTTTACAATCAAGTCCCGCTTCAACCGAATGAGGCGGGATTTTTTAATAGTAATTCGAAATGAAGAGAGTAGCAATACAAGGACTGATAGGTTCTTTCCACGACATCGCGGCAAACCAATACTTCGCAGGCGAACAGCTGCAGCTGATATGCTGCGCCACCTTTGAAGAACTGTTCGACAACATCAAGCGCGACCCTACAATCATCGGCATGATGGCTATAGAGAACACCATTGCCGGCAGTCTGCTGCACAACTACGAGCTACTGCGCGACTCTGGCACAACAGTGGTAGGCGAACACAAACTACACATATCACACTGTATATGCTGCCTGCCGGACGATGACTGGAACACGATAAAGGAGGTACACTCACATCCGGTGGCTCTCATGCAATGTCGCAATTTCCTCGCGGGGCATCCCGACATAAAAGCCGTGGAAAGCGAAGATACTGCGGGGTCGGCCAAGGACATTTCAGAAAACCACACGCTCGGACAAGCTGCAATATGCAGTTCGGCAGCGGCAAAGCTTTACGGAATGAAGATTCTGGAAGATCACATAGAAGACAACAAGCACAACTTCACGCGATTCCTCGTGGTGTGCAACCCGCGCAAAGCAGACTTCATGCGCTCACCGGAAAACACGAACAAGGCCAGTCTCGTATTCTCACTGCCTCACGAAGAGGGATCACTGTCGCAGGTACTGAGCATACTCTCGTTCTACAAGATAAACATGACAAAGATACAGTCACTCCCCATCATCGGACACGAATGGGAATACCTCTTCTATGTAGACGTGACATACGACAATCTCACACGCTACCGGCAGAGCATTGACGCCATCGTTCCGCTGACAAAGGAACTGAAAATCCTCGGGGAATATACCATCAGACAATAACAGGGAACATACGGAGAACCATCGGATGACAATACAAAAGACTCACAATATGGACAACAATCAGCACAACGACAACATCGGGACAGCAGACGACAGCAACATGAAGCAATGCCGATTCGCCCCAGCTGAACGTCTGGCTACCGTAAGCGAATATTATTTCAGCAGAAAACTAAAAGAGGTGGCACAGCTCAACGCCGAAGGAAAAGACATCATCAGCCTCGCAATAGGCAGTCCAGACATGCCGCCCTCGGAACGAACCATACAAACTCTCTGCGAAGTGGCAAAACAGCCCGATAGCCACGGCTACCAGCCTACCATGGGTACACCCGAACTGCGCAACGCCATGGCTGCATTCTATAACAAATGGTATGGTGTAAATCTTGACGCAAAAACAGAAATACAGCCGCTCATAGGTTCGAAAGAGGGAATACTGCACACCACTCTGGCTTTTGTAAATCCCGGCGAAGAAGTGCTCGTGCCCAATCCGGGCTACCCCACCTACACATCACTGAGTAAGATTCTCGGAGCCAAGGTGGTAAACTACAATCTGCGCGAAGACAACGGATGGCAACCAGACTTCGACGAACTGGAAAGCATGGACCTAAGCCGCGTAAAACTCATGTGGACAAACTATCCTAACATGCCCACAGGGGGAAACGCACGCAAGGAGACGTACGAAAAGCTCGTGGCATTTGCAAAAAAACACTCTATAGTGGTGGTAAACGATAACCCCTACTCGTTCATACTCAACGACAATCCCATGTCGATACTGCAAATTCCCGGAGCAAAAGACTGCTGCATAGAGTTCAACTCGATGAGCAAAAGCCACAACATGCCGGGATGGCGCGTGGCTATGTGTGCATCGAACGCCACCTTCATAGGATGGATTCTGAAAGTAAAAAGCAACATAGACAGCGGAACATTCAGAGGCATACAGCTTGCTGCCGCCGAAGCTCTGCAGAACAACGGGACCGAATGGCACCACGAAGCTAACATAACAACATATGCACGACGCCGCAAATATGCCGAGGAAATAATGAAAGTGCTTGGCTGCACATACGATACAGCACAGGTGGGAATGTTCCTGTGGGGACGCATCCCCGACAGCTACAACGACGTGGAGGAACTTACGGAACGCATTCTGCATGAGGCAAGGGTGTTCATCACTCCGGGATTTATCTTCGGTAGCAACGGAAAAAGATATATAAGGATATCACTGTGTGCCAAAGAAGAGAAAATAGAGGCTGCACTTAACCGCATAAAAACCTGCATGGCAAGGTGAAGATGCCCTAGAAAAAACAACGATAAACGAAAACAACAAAACAATAACACATCGGACACATAATGCCGCCAACGACAAGGCGGGATGACTGGTCTGATAAAAACCGACTACAGTATGGAACTGGATTTGAAAGACTTACAACTGCCGAACGAAGAGGCTCGACCGCTGGTAATTGCCGGTCCGTGTTCGGCGGAGACAGAAGAACAAGTGATGAACACCGCACGACAGCTTGCCGACAAGGGCTGCCGCATCTTCCGCGCAGGAATATGGAAACCGCGCACCAAACCGGGAGGATTTGAAGGCAACGGCGAAAAGGCTCTGCCATGGATGAAGCAAGTGAAAGACGAGACGGGAATGCTTACCGCCACAGAAGTGGCCACGCCCGAACACGTGGAACTGGCTCTGAAATACGGAATAGACGTGCTATGGGTAGGCGCACGCACATCGGCAAACCCCTTCGCAATGCAGGCTCTGGCTGACGCGCTGAAAGGGGTAGACATACCGGTACTCGTGAAAAACCCTGTAAACCCCGACCTCGAACTGTGGATTGGAGCACTGGAACGAATAAACCAGGCGGGGGTGAAAAAACTGGCAGCCATACACAGGGGATTCTCAAGCTACGACAAGAAAATATACCGCAACCTGCCCATGTGGCAGATTCCAATAGAGCTGCACCGCCGCATCCCTGAACTGCCCATCGTTTGCGACCCGAGCCACATTGGCGGTACACGCGAACTGATAGCACCGCTCTGTCAACAAGCAATGGACCTCGGATTTGACGGACTGATAGTGGAAAGCCACTGCGAACCCGACAAAGCCTGGAGCGACGCTAAACAGCAAGTGACACCCGACGTGCTCGACTATATCCTCGGACTGCTCGTAATACGCGACGAAACAGTAACAACTGAAGGAATAAACCAACTGCGCAAACAAATAGACGAACTGGACAACCAACTGATGGACCTGCTGTCGAAACGTATGCGTGTGTGCCGCGAAATAGGACAATATAAGAAAGAGCATAACATGACCGTGCTGCAGACAACACGCTACAACGAAATTCTGGACAAGCGCGGAGCACAAGGCTCACTGTGCGGAATGGACGCTAACTTCGTAAAAAAAGTATTCGAAGAAATACACGAAGAGTCGGTAAGACAACAAATGGAAATAATAAACAAATAACACAATACAGGGACTGCCCACCAAAAGGCAGTCCCTATACAGCAAAAAATCACAACAGAACAACGGAAATGAAGATTTTGGTTCTTGGCGCAGGAAAAATGGGAAGCTTCTTTCTCGACCTGCTAAGCTTCGATCATGAAACAGCTGTCTACGAAAAGGACGCTAAAAGAATGCGCTTCACATACAACTGCCAGCGACTGACAACGCTCGACGAAGTGAAAGAATTCTCGCCCGAACTCGTAATCAACGCTGTAACAGTGAAATATACCATCTCGGCTTTCAAAGAGGTGATGCCCTTCCTGCCCAAAGACTGCATCATCAGCGACATCTCGTCCGTAAAAACCGGACTGAAAGACTTCTATCAACAAAGTGGACACCCATATGTATCGACACACCCGATGTTCGGACCGACATTCGCCAACCTACAACAACTGAGCGAAGAGAATGCCATTATTATCAGCGAAGGCGACTATATGGGACGCATCTTCTTCAAAGACCTTTATCAGAAACTCGATCTCAACATATACGAATACACGTTTGAAGAACACGACCGAACCGTGGCATACTCTCTAAGCATCCCATTCGTGAGCACATTCGTCTTCGCAGCAGTAATGAAACATCAAGACGCACCGGGAACTACATTCAAACGACATATGAAAATAGCAAAAGGAGTGCTTAACGAGGATGACTACCTGTTGCAGGAAATTCTCTTTAACCCATACACTAACGAACAAGTGGAGAACATACGCAATGAACTGACAGCCCTGCTTGACATTATCGACCGAAAAGACGCTGCCGGAATGAAGGCTTATCTGACGAAAATAAGAGACAACGTAAGAAAAGATATTGAGATAAACAGATAAAAAAGCCCTTCCAACACATATCTGCTAAGAATAACTGAACACACCAAAACATACTCGCACGCAGAAGCCAATGCTTCTGTAACACTTATATAAGCCTATTTCCCGCCATATATATATAAATATGTATGGCGGTTTCAGTCTGTTCATTTTTTCGTATATATTAGCCGATTTAGCTGAAACAAGCACATTGTAATATATTTTCTACATTGAAAACTTTGCGGCAATAAAAATTTTTCATAATTTTGCATCGTTTTAAACAACAAAATAACTAATTAAAAAAAGGAAAATTATGAAAAAGTTATTCTTAATGGCAGCCATGATGGTTGCAACAGTTGCTGCAAGCGCACAAGTTTACGTTGGAGGTGGTGTAAACTTCAGTTCTTCAAAGCCTTCACACGCCAAGGAACAGAAGGTTGACACAAAAACATCCTTCGGCATTGCCCCAGAAATTGGTTACAAACTTGACGACAAGCTGTCAGTAGGTATGTATCTCGGTTACAACCACAGCAAAGAAGGTAATGTAAAAACTGACGCTTTTGACATTAAGCCCTACGCTCGCTACACTTTCGTAAAGTGGGATAAAGTTGGTCTCTTTGCACAGGCTTCTTTCAAATACACTTACGAGAAAGATACAGATGAGTATGAGGACGTTGATGAAAAAGGTAAAACAATTACAGTAAAGGAAGAGGACAAGACCACCACATGGGCTGTCGGAATAGAGCCAGGTATCTCTGTTGATCTTACAGACAAGCTGACATTCATCTCTACCATAGGTTGGTTAGGATACTCTTCTTCTAAACCCGATGGATCCGGAATAAAAGCAAGCTCTGATTTCGGCTTCGATGTTCACACCAGCGACATCACATTCTCTTTGCTTTTCAACTTCTAACAATTAGAAAATATTATAAAAAAACGCCCGACTGCATGGTCGGGCGTTTTTTATATCTTAAAACCAAACAGGTCATTAGACGGCAAGAAGTTTTTTTCTGCGAATGCTATATTTGCCTTTCACATCATTTCTTATTTGAAATGTGTAATGTCGGCATTGTTCCTTGGTTCTTATTAATTCCGGCTCCATTCGAAGATGACTTTGTGGAGAAATGGAAAGAGGCTGCCGGAGTTGTATTTGCCGGTCTGTAATATTTCTTTGCCTCCGGCATCCAGTTCTGAATATTCTTTATTCGCGTTGCATCACTGGGGTGGTCACTAAACAACGATGCCGAACCGCCACCGGAAGATGATGCCATGCGCTGCCAGAATGAGACGGCAACCTGCGGATCATAGCCTGCCATTGCCGCAAAAACAAGTCCCAAATGGTCTGCCTCACTCTCCTGACTGCGCGAATAAGCAGCCGAACCGAGGCTTGACCCCAAGCCAAACACCACTGCACTGGCCTGCTGCAATCCGGAACTTGCACCCGAAGCGTTTAACACCGTACCCAATATCTGACCACTATACTGCTGCTTTACCTGATTGCTTAGACGCTCGGCAGAATGTTTTGCCACGGCATGGGCTATCTCATGACCGAGCACTATGGCAAGCGAGGCTTCATTTTGAGTTACAGGAAGCAAGCCATCGTATACCACAATCTTACCGCCCGGCATGCAGAAGGCATTCACATTATTGTCTTGAACAAGACTGAATTCCCACTTATACTGCGACACTTCGCTACCCATTCCGTTGGAATTGAGATATGTCACCACCGCATTTGCCAAGCGTTGCCCTACCCTTTTCACCATGGCTGTATTGGCTGCATCGGTAGAAAGGCGTGCCGTTTTCATATATTCCTGATACTGCTGATTACTAAGACTTAGCACCTGCTCATCGTTTACCAACAGATTCTGCTTACGTCCGGTAATGGGCACGGTATTGGTTGTTCCGCAACTTGCCATCAATGCGGCAACTACTGATAATAAAAAGATTCTTACTGTTTTCATCTTACCTGTGATTATGTTGATATCAATCTTATTTATCGTATAAATGTCTTTTTACGACACTTCCATGATGCAAAGGAAATAAAAAAAAACGAGAAAAACGAAGATGGCGGCAGCATGATGACTAAAAAAACCGTGACACAACAATCTGTATCACGGTTTTCATAATTTAATGTCTGTTGTCGGAAAGCCTATTGGGGCTTTGCCAAATCAGATTTCATAGGTTTATATCTTACTTCAAGCCCCTGTTGTTGAGCGTTGTCACAAGGAGCAGCTTGTATTTGGCATACTGCTCCGGAGTAAGAATATAGCTCATGTACTTCAAATCCTTAGCCACAGCCTCATCAACAAGCACCTTCCGGTCGTCCTTGTGAGCCTGTCCGGCAATAATCATCTCGCCACAGAAAGTGCGATGAATGTCAGAAACACTCTCCATCTGGTCCAGAGTAAGTCCGAGTGTTGAGCCCAAGCGACGCAGATTTACGCTCATGTCGTAGGCATTTGCATTGTTTGTCTTGTCTGTGCTTTCACTTTCCGCAAATGTTGTAGTCATGCTGAGCACTGCTACAACCACTAAAAACAATCTTTTCATCTTTTTTACCCTTTCTTTTTTACTGATTCTACAATCAATTACTTACTAAATTACTTACTAAAAATGTTATCCTTTATGTCTTTTCGACGATGCAAAGATAAGCAGGTTTAATAAGCAAGCAATGTTTTTTGCCAACTGTTTGCGCACACAGCTATCTTTTTTTGACGTATATCAAAGAATAAGGCTAATAATCCAAAATTGTCAATTATCCCGATACAAACTGACGGGACTATGATTTAAATGTCATTTATTAGCACACAAAATAGCTTTCCATCCCCCTTCCTACATAATTACTATATATTTGCGGATGTAACAAACTGCGTAATTCCGTAGCCGCAAGCTGATATACTACCGTATATACTTCCGGACGATATCCGAACGCAAGACGCCGCGAAAACGTTGGGATATACCCGTTATACGTTTTCGCGGCGTTCTCGGTTTGAGAAT
>CAMTJK010000158.1 GCA_947072805.1 uncultured Prevotella sp. | reverse complement strand
AGTTACGGAGCTACTCTTCTTGCTTCGTCGCTTTCTTTGTCGTTTGCTCTTTATGTTCTCGTTTATTTTGTTACCTTTGCACAATCGTAGCATGGGCTGAAACCGCCGTATGCCGTATATTTTCACAGTTAAGAAAGAAGAAGGAAATGCTGGAAGTTAAGAACATGACATTGAAGGTGAACGACACTGTGCTTTTTACGGGATTGTCATTCACGGTAGAAGACGGACAAATACTCTGCGTAAGAGGCAGTTCGGGGGTAGGAAAGACCACGCTGTTGCGTGCTCTGCTGGGCTTTTGGCCGCTTCATGAAGGTTATGTGAGCTACGATGGCGAGCTGCTCTCGCCTGCTTCTGCCGAAGTGTTCCGGAGCCACATGGCATATGTTCCGCAGGAGCCGGCACTGCCGTCGGAGTGGGTCAGGGAACTGGTACGGCTGCCTTTTCAGTTGAAGGTGAACCGTGGCATAACCTTTTCAAAGGAAAAACTCATGGCAGAGTGGGATGCCTTGGGACTTGAAGGCGAGCTCTACGACAAGAAGGTGACCGAGCTTAGCGGCGGACAGCGGCAGAGGGTGGTGCTCTCGGTATGCGGAATGCTCGGCAAACCCATACTCCTTGTCGATGAACCTACATCGGCTCTCGACCATGATTCGGCTGCTATGGTGATGAACTATTTCCGTAAGATGACCTCGCGCGGCTCCATTGTCATTGCAGTAAGTCACGATGAAGCTTTTGCCGAGGCGTGCGACAAGATAGTGTCTTTATGACTTCATTCCGCTTTTGCGGCGGAAGGTGACACATCACAGGCGTTTATACATATTTATATATATACACAGAGACAGTATTATGACAGACATTTCATATATCAGTATGGTTATAGGCTTGCTGTTGCTTGCCATACCTCTTTACTTTTTCCGTATGTTCGGTGTGCCGCAGATACGTGCTATGGTTATTGCCGCGGCGCGCATGGTGGTTCAGCTCTTCCTCATTGGTCTTTATCTCAAATATCTTTTCGAGTGGAACAGTCCGTGGGTAAACATACTGTGGGTTATGATAATGGTGCTTGTGGCATCTTTTACCGCCGCCAACCGTACCCGCCTGCGTTATCGCATGGTTATTGTGCCCATGTGCATAGGCTTTTTTGCCTCCGCCCTTATTGTGGGCATGTATTTCCTGCTGCCTGTGCTGCGTCTCGCTCACCCTTTCGATGCGCGCTATTTCGTGCCAATCATGGGCATATTGATGGGAAACATGTTGGGAGTTAATGTGTTGGGGCTTAACACCTTCTACGATGGAATTCAGCGTGAGCAGCAACTCTATTATTATCTGCTTGGCAATGGAGCCACCCACTTCGAAGCCATTGTGCCCTTTGTGCGCAGAGCCATCGACAAGTCGTTTGCACCTTGCATAGCCAACATGGCGGTTATGGGCATTGTGTCGTTGCCGGGTACGATGATAGGACAGATTCTTGGCGGCTCGGCTCCCGGTATAGCCATAAAATACCAGATGATGATAGTAGTAATAACCTGTACGGCATCCATACTCTCGTTAATCTTCACGTTATACCTTGCCGATCGGCGTTCGTTCGATGCTTATGGCAGGTTGCGCAACGTGCGTAAATAGATTTATTCCCACATCTGTCATCATAACTATTTGGGATAAAAAAATCCCGAATCGTCAGTCAAGGCGATTCGGGATTTTTCATAATTCTGTTTCAGACAATGTTTGTCGTTATGGCTTTTTGATGTATTTGTGACCGTTGAGCACGTATATGCCTGCCGGCAGACGGTCGTAAGCCGATGCCTGGCACACGTAAGCTCCCATCACCGAGTACACATGGTCGGTGGAGCGCAGTTTGTTGCTGTTCTCTACCGTCTCTATGCGGTTGGCATTCTCTGATATATACGTTTCCTTTGCAACACCTTCCGATGCGGTCACATCGGCAGTAAGTCGTACGTCAGCCGACGAGGCAGCCAGTTCGAGCGTCACGTTTCCGCCGTCCACACGGTAGTTGTGTGTCTGCTCGTCGAAGTAAGACAGCTGTACGTACTCCACGGGTATGGTTACGGTCTTGCTTTCGCCGGCTTTCAGTTCCACGCGCTCAAAGCCCACCAGCTTCTTGTTGAGAGCCGCGTTGTTTCCCTTGCCGTTGAAGTTGGCATACAGTTGCACCACTTCGGCACCGTCGCGGCTTCCCGTGTTCTTTATTGTTGCTGTCACGTTTATGGTGTTTCCGGTTCCAATGGTGTTGCGGTCTGTCTTCATGTCACTGTATTCGAAAGTGGTGTACGACAGTCCGTATCCGAATGGGAACATCGGTTTTGAAGCCTGCTTCTGGTGTTTCGACTTGCCGTAATACATATAGGTATATCCCCATTCGTCGATGTTATATTCCATCAGACCGTTGCGTCCGAAGCGCGATTCGGTGGCGCTTGGCAGCTCTTCCACGCTGTTATACCATGTGGATGTAAGTTTTCCCGACGGGTTTATCACTCCATATACGGCATCGCATATTGCCTGTCCCTGCGCCTGTCCGCCATACCATGCCTCCATGATGGCAGGAACATTCTCTTTAGCCCATGCAATGTCGAGCGATGACCCGCTTTCGAGCACGAGAACCGTGTTGGGATTGGCTGCCACGATGGCTTTCAGCACGTCTTCCTGGTTGCCGGGAAGTGTAATTACGAAACGGTCGTGCCCTTCTGTTCCCGTGGCGTGGTCGTCGGGCTTCTCGTAGTTAGTGCCTCCGAGGAAGATGGCAACGTCGGCTTTTGCCGCCACTTCGGCAGCCCTGCTTATCTGTTCAGCAGTAAATCTGTCGTTTACGCTGCCGGTAGGAGAGTACATATAGAGCGGACCGTTCTCCTCGAGCGGTTCCTTTCCTTCGGTGTAGAAGCGGAACCAGTCCCAGTTGCCCACGTAACTCTGGCTTCCTTTCAGTTTTATGGTGAGTTTGTGCTTGCCTTTGAACACGTTGGCATCGCAGTTCATGTCTATGCGCTTGTAGGTTGTCCATCCGCCGGTGGCTATGTCGGAGTTAGATACGGTCAGTGCCGGTGTCAGATTGTCTGCCGGTTCCCCGTCAATGTCGAGATAGAAGTTTGCTGTACCTTCGCCCGAGCCGGTTTTTGTGGCGCAGTATACCGAGAATTTGGAGCAACCGTCGCCGAAGTCCACGTTGTCGAAGACAATCCAGTCGCCCGGAGCTGTGTTTTCTATGTATTCGCCGCCGCGGAATTTTGTTTCTCCGCGTTTTGCATAACCGAGTGCGTCGTATTCCTCAAATTGTAGCGTGCCGTCGTTAAGATGGAAATCCATCTTCTCTGCAAACGCCTGGAAGGGTGTGGTGGTGTATGTCGGCGTGCCCGAATAGTCGCCAAGCATTATGCTGTTGGCGTATGGACCTATTAGAGCCACGCTTTTTGTTCCGTCGATGGGCAGCAGCGAGCCGGTGTTTTTGAGCAGGGTTATCGATTCTTGAGCCGCTTTGAGAGCCATAGCCCTGTTAGCTTCGCTTTCGAGGGTATTTCCTACGTTGTTCCACGGGCATTGCTCCTTTTCAAATTCGCCAAGGGCGAAACGTGTTTCGAGCATCGGTATGAGCGCGTTGTCTATGTCTTCTTCCGTCAGTCCCACGAATCCCATCTTGTCGTTGGCCTTGAATTCGGCTTTTGTGGCGTTCACTCCTGCGCGCTGTATTACCGAAGTCTGGTTCTTGAATTCGCAGTTGGTGTTCAGTCCTGCCTTGATGGCTATCGATGTAGAGCGTGCTTCCATCATGTCCACCTCGTCGCTGTTGTTGGCATCGTAGTTACCGAAGAAGAGGTGCTTTGTAGCCCTGTGTATGTCGGACACGGCGGCACAGTCGGACGTCACATATCCGTCGAACCCCCATTCAGTACGCAGTATGTCTGTGAGCAGCATGCGGTTGGCAGAGCATGGCAGTCCGCCATGTCCGCCGAAGTTTCCGTTTTTCGGACCCTGTCCGTTGGCGTCGATGTCGTTGTCAATGTCAATGGAGAAGCCGTTGTAGGCAGCCATGATGCTCTTTACGCCCGCCTTGCGCACACTTGTCTCGAATGCCGGCAGGTAATATTCGCGCATGTTTCGTTCTGTAACGAACGATGTAGTGCTGTGTCGTCCCTGTTCGTAGTTGTTAGCGGCAAAATGCTTTGCGCATGCCACAAGTTTCAGGTACGGGTTTTCAGGAGTCTGCTCACCTTGGAATCCGCGTATGAACTGCACGGCAAGTTCTCCGGCGAGATATGGATCTTCACCGTAGTTCTCCTCTTCGCGTCCCCATCGCGGGTCGCGTGCCATGTTGATGGTAGGGCTCCAGTAGTTCAGTCCCTTGCCTTCGTTGAGATAATAGAGGCGTGCCTCGTCAGACGTTACGTTGGCACAGTCGTAGATGAGCTGCCTGTCCCATGTCGCCGACATGCCTTTCGATTCAGGAAAGCTTGTGGCGGGTCCTGAACGTGCCACCCCGTGGATGGCTTCGTTCCAATACTGATAGGAGGGCAGGATGGTTACTCCATCGCGTTTTACGGGGTTAGATACGAGATTGCCGAGCTGATCGACCTTTTCCTGCAATGTAAGTTCCTTGCAGAGCAGTTCGGCACGTTCGCGGAATGATTTCGATGTGTCCAGCCACGGATATTTCACCAAGTCCTGACCGCTTGCCGGAACAGAAGTGAACATTGCGTAACCGGCAAAAAGTGCCGTAAAAATGTGTTTCTTCATTAGGCTGTATTTTATTTTTTATAAAATGATGCTCCAAAATTACGGAAAAAAAGGCGGCACAAGGGGGATTATTTATTGTAAAAGCGGTAAAAACGAGACTTTTACCCCATATTGGTCATGTTTATGCCATAAAAAACGAACGCCGACCGTGCAGCCTGATGACGTGCGAAAGAGCTTTCCTGAAGAAAAAATTCTTCTATCTGATTCTCATTTTCCTGTTAATGACAGAAAGCTTTGTTATCATCAGATTAAAATGCTGCCGGCGGCGTTCTTCCCAAAGCGGCTGTTCGGTGAGCGCTCTCCCGAAGTTCCGCTTCCAAATGTCCGTCTTTTGCTTGTTTACGTATGAAAAAAGCATAAAGTAACCCTCCGAATGCAAAAAAATGCGCTCTTTTGATAATTTTATTTCATGTTAAACAATGCTTTTTGTAATTTTACAGTCAAATGACGCTAAAGCAATGACAAGATATTATGAGGCATACATTATTATATAGTGCCCTTTTGAGTATAGGAATAATGTCGGCATGCGAACTTAAGACCGACAAACCGCCGCTGATGGGAGGCAATATTACCTCGGAAACAAGACTTAACGACGCCGCCGATGGGGAGAATGCGGCGCACGACGTACAGCGTAAAGAGCCCGATGCCACGGCAGTAGGCATAGAACTGCCGGCGTTGCGACCGCAGAGCGGCGAGCAGATACTGCACAGGGAGGGCTATACGGCATCGTACAACAGCGAGACGAGGCTTCCCAACTGGGTGGCTTGGCATCTCACGGCAGGGCATACCGAAGGCTCTTACGGGCGGAAAGGGATAAAGTTTGCCGAAGACGAAGATGTGCCGGAGCCGCGTGCCACCGATGCCGACTACTATTGCTCGGGCTACGACAGAGGGCACATGTGCCCCTCGGCTGACAATAAGTGGAGCGAAAAGGCACAGTTGCAGTCGTTCCTGTTCACAAATGCCTGTCCGCAGATGCACTCCTTGAATGCCGGAGACTGGAACGAAATGGAACAACAGTGCCGCAAATGGGCTAAAAGATACGGAGACATATATATAGTAAGCGGTCCGATACTATATAAGGGCAGGCACAAAACCATAGGACACAACAAAGTGGTGGTACCGGAAGCCTTCTTCAAGGTGGTGCTCTGCATGAAGGATGAGCCCAAAGCCATAGGATTCATTTATAAGAACATGGAAGGCAATCGTCCAAAAGACGCGTATGTAAACACCGTGGACGAGGTGGAGCGCATAACAGGCTACGACTTCTTCCCGGCATTGCCCGACGAGACGGAAAACCGCGTGGAAGCATCTGCCGACCTGAAGCAATGGTGAACCGACAGAAGACATTACTATCAATAATACATAACTACTTGCAATGAGAAAAAAATCTATTTTTGCTATTGCTGCCACAATGCTGACAATGTCCGGTTATGCGGCAGAAACAGTGAATGACATTCAGAAAGAAACTGCCTGTGATGCAGAAAAGAACCTCTACGAGGCTTTCCTTACACCTCCCGACAGCATAAGGGTGGGCTGCTACTACTATTGGGTGAACGAACAGGTAGACCCCAAAGGCGTAAAGGAAGATTTGCGATGGATGAAGGACAACGGAATTACACTTGCATTCCTCGCCACTGACATCAGAAACCGCACACAGCAGAAGAGTGATTCGGAAAAACAGCAGTTCGGCAAGAACAAGTTTCAAAGCCGCCTGTGGTGGAAAAACCTTCGTACTGCATTTAAGGTGGCAGGCGAACTGGATATAGAGATGGGAATATTCAACTGTCCGGGCTGGAGCCAGTCGGGAGGTCCGTGGGTGAAACCCGAAGAGGCTATGCGCAACTGGACACCAAACGGCATAGAGATTTGCAAGACAAAGGAGGGCTCTGACGTGGTGTGCAGTCCCTGTTCGCCTGAGGCCACAGGATTGGAGGTGGATAAACTCTCGAAGACACACGTGAGAAAACACTTCGAGGCGTTCGTCGGCGAGATACTGCGCCGCATTCCTCCAAAGGACAGACCTACGCTGACTACGGTGGTTATAGATAGCTGGGAGCGTGGCAAGCAGAACTATACCGACTCTATATACGAAAAATTCAAACAGCGTTTCGGCTACGATCTCGACTACTCCGTCATTGCCAACGGAGGAAAGGATATGGCGAAAGACCTGGAACGGCTTATATCCGACTTGGTGGCTTCTGAGTATATGGGCGGGATGACAGAGAAGGCTCACGAGTATGGCTTGCGTACATGGTGCGAACCTTATGCACACAGCCCGTTCCCTGCCAACGGTATCACCTATGGCAGTGCGGCCGACGAAGTGGGTGCTGAGTTTTGGGTAGACGACAAGAAGTTCCGAAAGAAGGAAGTGAATGCCGCCTTGTGGGCAGCACGCCGTAGCGGAAAGAACCGCGTATGGGCTGAAAGTTTCACCGACGGTTGGCCTGAATTGGCAAAAGACGACTGGAGCTTTGAGAAGCTAAAGCCGATAGCAGACCGTTATTTCCACGCCGGAATCAATGCAACCATATTGCACGTTGTTATTTCCCAGCCGGGAGATCCCCAAAAACCGGCAGTACGCCCGTGGTTCGGCACCTTCTTCGACCGAAGAAGCAAGAATGCCGGCGACATGAAGCGTCTGGTGACATATCTGCGCCGGTGTAACTTCATGTTGCAGCTGGGACATCCATACAACGGAGCAACAGACGTGAGACAGCTCAACGACGGTACTATAGTGAGATTCAACGGCGATTCGCTTTTCGAAGTGACTTTCAAGGGTGGACGAAAGGTGCTGTGGAATCCGGAAACGGGAGAACAAGTCAGCGACAAATAGCAGGAAAAGAATAAGAATCTTTTGTCATATCATAAAAACAGCGCCTGTTTTGACGTAATAAAAGTATCTGTAGGTTTTGAAGGCATTGCAGACAGATACTCTTATTCCTGTGTCTTTGTCGGATAGTAATAGAATTATATCCGGAAAATCAGTGTCGAAATCTCGCTAATAACAGTGCGATGCAATGCGTATAACATTTATTTACTTTTATGAAAAATGTTTACTTTAACGTGTGTTA
>CAMTJK010000157.1 GCA_947072805.1 uncultured Prevotella sp. | reverse complement strand
TAACGGCGTTGCCAAAAAAGCGTAATCGTTTTTCGACCCGTCGGGAGCATAAATCATCCCACTCGCATTAACAAAAATTTACACCTAGAATGCCGGATTTAAAAATGTTAAATTCGACCAAATATCTTTACAAATTAACTCTTATTAAGTGCAGTTACGAGCCCCTGTCGGCAGTCACCCATCCCAATCCGCTTTGCTCGGAAATGCTGACCGAGGCAAGACGTCTGTCTTTCACGTCCAATGCAAAGGCTGAAGTGATAGTGCTTCCATTACCGTTCGGTCGTGAGGGATTCATAAGAAAAGTTCCGTTTTGTTTGGTGTTTTGTGCGATTTGCAATAACTTTGCACACTACGGTAGCTTGTCTGCAGGCGAAATGTAACGCCCCGACGGGTAACCCACACACATTAAACAGCAGAAAATGAAGTCAAGTGAATTCTTCGGCAAGTTTCGCAGCAGCTTCGTCTGGTGGAATATTTTTGCAATGGTTGTTGTTGTGGTGCTTATATTTGCGGGAGTAAAGTATGGACTCAACATATATACGCATCACGGTGAGGCCATTGTAGTGCCGGACTTGAAAAACATGAGCTGCGACAAAGCCCGCTTGTTGTTGGAACAGAGCAACCTGAACATCGTGGTCAGCGATTCCGGATACAACAAGATGCTGCCTGCCGACTGCATACTGGCACAGACACCGGGATGCGGCTCGAAGGTTAAGGCCGGACATATAATATATGTTACCGTAAACTCCACATCGTCACCCACCATTTCCATTCCAGACATTGTAGACAACAGCAGCATGAGAGAGGCTGTGGCCAAACTCACTGCCATGGGCTTCAGGCTTACTCCGCCGGTACACGTACCCGGCGAGAAAGACTGGGTATACGGTATAATGTGCCGCGGACGCAGAGTGAGCACCGGCGACAGACTGTCCACCGAGGTGCCACTGACGCTCGAAGTGGGAAGCGGCACGTATGATGAAGATGAGGATATCAACTACACGGAACCGGAGTATGATACGGGTGAAGAACCGGCTGTGGATGACTTTGAAGAAGTAACAGAACCGCCTTCCACCATGAACTGAAAGGAGGGCTTTACAGCGACGAGGCTAAGGACCGACTCGCAAACCATGGAAGAATATTATATAAATAATGTAACAAAAGCAACCGGCTTGATGCAGGATGCGGAGAGCGCATTAGCAATGCCGGATGCGAACATCAACCCTATGGCAGAAGACATAGAAGACATAGAGCTAACAGAAGAAGACGAAGAACAGGGACAGCAACTGTACGAACATTACCGATTCTCGGTAGACCGCGGTCAGGAGGCGGTGAGGATAGACAAGTACATGTTCGAGAAGATGCAACACTCCAGCCGTAACAGAATACAAAAGGCGGCGGAGGCGGGATTTGTTCACGTGAACGACCGCCCGGTGAAAAGCAACTACAAGGTAAGACCGGGCGATGTGGTGACGCTTATGCTTGACCGACCGCATTATGACACCACAATAGAACCGGAGGATATACCTCTCGATATAGTGTACGAGGACGACTACCTGATGGTGGTGAACAAACCGGCAGGCCTCGTGGTGCATCCGGGATGCGGAAATTATCACGGAACACTCGTAAACGCTGTGGCATGGCATCTGCGAAACATGCCTTCGTATGACCCGAACGACCCAATGGTGGGGCTCGTACACCGCATAGACAAGGACACAAGCGGCCTGCTCGTGGTGGCAAAGACACCGGAGGCAAAGACCAGTCTCGGCGCACAGTTCTATAACAAAACCACACACAGGAGCTATAACGCACTGGTATGGGGAAACTTCAACGAGGAGGAGGGAACCATTGTAGGCAACATCGGACGCGACTTGCGTGACCGCCTGCGAATGGCTGTGTTTGACCCGGAATCGGGAATAGGCAAGACGGCGGTGACGCATTACAGGGTCATGGAACGATTCGGATACGTAACACTTGTGGAATGTATACTCGAAACCGGACGTACACACCAGATAAGGGCGCACATGAGGCATATAGGACATCCGCTGTTTGGCGACGACAGATACGGAGGTACCGAAATTCTGCGAGGCGACAGGACGGGAAGTTACCGACAGTTTGTGCTCAACTGCCTCAGCTTCTGCCAGCGTCAGGCGCTGCACGCACGTACGCTCGGCTTTGTACACCCCATAACCGGAGAACAGATGGACTTTACGAGCGACTTGCCGATAGACCTTTGGGCTCTGATAGAGAAGTGGAGGAAGTTCGTGAACGGAAGAAAGGAAAAGCCGGAGGGACTGCAGTAAAACTACGCCGGACGTGGACAAACCGCACTCTTGAAGCACGGAAGAGTAAATAAGCTCAGAACATAATAATACAGAAACACTGATGAAAGATCAAAAGAGAACCATTGCCATCGTCTGCGGTGGCGATTCGTCGGAGCACAACGTGTCGCTCCGTTCGGGACGCGGACTCTACTCCTTCTTCGACAAGGAGCGTTACAACGTTTATTTGGTGGACATCAAGGCGCAGGACTGGCATGTCGAACTGCCCGACGGCACTACGGCACCAATCGACCGCAACGATTTCTCGTTCATGGCGGGCGGGAGCAAGGTGGTGTTCGACTACGCATATATCACAATACATGGCACTCCGGGAGAAAACGGACTGCTGCAGGGATATTTTGACCTGATAGGAATGCCTTATTCCACGAGCGGTGTTCTCGTGGAGGCTCTCACGTTTGACAAGTTTGTACTTAACCAGTATCTGCGGGCCTATGGCGTGCTCGTGGCCGACTCTTTGCTCATACGCAAAGGCTATGAAGAGATGGTCAGCGACGACGAGGTGGAGGAGCGTATAGGAATGCCTTGCTTCGTAAAGCCTGCCGCCGACGGAAGCAGCTTCGGCGTATCGAAGGTGAAAAACAAGGATCAGCTCGCCCCTGCCATCAGAAAGGCAATAATGGAAAGTCCGGAGGTGATGGTGGAACAGTTCATCGAGGGCACGGAAATATCCATAGGATGCTACAAGACGCGTGAAAGGTCGGTTGTGCTGCCTGCTACAGAGGTGGTGACAAGCAACGAATTTTTCGACTACGACGCCAAATACAACGGTCAGGTGAAGGAAATTACTCCTGCACGCATCAGCGACGACACCGCACGCCGCGTGAGCGAGATAACAAGCCACATATACGACATTCTCGGATGCAACGGAATAATACGCATCGACTACATCATAAGTCGCAAAAAAGACGCCGAGGGCAACGAGAAAGAATACATATATATGCTTGAAGTGAACACTACGCCGGGCATGACAGCCACAAGTTTCATACCGCAGCAGGTGAAAGCTGCCGGCATGGAGATGAAGGATGTGCTCACGGAAATAGTAGAAAACCAGTTTTAAGGCTTATGAATGTACCTTCAAAGTATGATCCCATACGCCCTTATGAGCCGGAAGAGCTTTCCGCCGTGTACGAAAGGCTCATCGCCGACGGGCAGTTCCGCAGCGTGATGGAGTATATCTTCAGGGGCGTACCCTTTGAGGCCGTTGCCGAAAAGATACGCCGCTGCAAGACCAACCTCGATTTCCAGTTGGCTTTGTGCTACGGCTTCCTCGAAAACCTTATTAAGGCTGCATCCAGGGGATGCGATATGGACGCATCGGCGGTGGATGTGGAGAAGCGGTACACCTTTGTGAGCAATCATCGCGACATTGTTCTCGACTCGGCATTCCTCGACAAACTGCTCGTGGACGTGGGATTCAAGACCACCTGCGAGATAGCTATCGGCGACAACCTCCTTGCCGCTCCGTGGATAGAAGACCTTGTGAGGGTGAACAAGTCGTTTATAGTAAGACGCAGCGCGGGAATAAGAGAGATGCTCGCCAACAGCAAGCTGATGGCAGACTATATGCACTTTGTCATAGAGCAGAAGCACGACAATATATGGATAGCCCAGCGCGAGGGAAGAGCCAAAGACAGCGACGACCGCACGCAGCAGTCAATACTGAAGATGATGGCAATGGGTGGTGAAGGTACGGTAACGGAGAGACTGAAACAACTGCACATCGTTCCGCTTTCAATATCTTACGAATACGATCCTTGCGACTACCTCAAGGCACGCGAGTTCCAGTTCAAGCGCGATGTGGAGGGATGGAAGAAGACAAAGGCCGACGATGTGTTGAGCATGCAGACAGGCATAATGGGCTACAAAGGGCATATTCACTACCATTGCGCCCCGTGTATAGACGATTGGCTCGACACGCTCGACCCGGAGATGCCCAAGGGCGACCTGTTTGAAGCCGTGGCAAGACACATAGACACGCAGATTCACCTCGGATACCGCCTGTATCCCGGAAATTACGTGGCTGCCGACCTGCTGAATGGTGACGATGCTCTTGCCGGACATTACACGCCGGAGGACAAGGCGGCTTTCGAGGCATATCTTTCCGGACAGATGGCTAAGATAGAAATGCCCGGAAAGGACGACAACTACCTGCGTGTGCAGATGTTGCGCATGTATGCCAATCCGGCAATCAACCACATGGCGGCTAAAAAGAACGCAAAATGAGAACGGCGGCAATGCTTCTTGCCGCGGCAACGGTTCTTGCGGCGTGCTCTACCGACAGCTACGAAACCGGCACAGGCACTTATTCGCTCACACAAGCCGACTTCGTTGAGGCTCATTCCACCGTATCGGGAGGCGCCGCCGACTATGTAACCACCGACGATGGTGCCACCCTCGCCCTCGCCGCACCGGCAGAGGCAAAATGGATGACTGTGCCCGACTCCCTTTACAGGGCTGTGCTCTTCTACAATCTGCTCGACGAGCACACCGCCGAAACGGTAAGTCTCTCGCAGGTCATGGTGCTGAAGCCTAAGACAAAGGAGGAACTGGAAGAGAAGGCTGCCGAAGAGGGACGTACGGAAACCTTTCCCACAGACCCCGTTACCTTTGAGAGCATGTGGCTCAGCGGTAGCGGTAAATACATCAACATCGCTTTATTCCTGAAGACAGGGCAGACCGACGACGATGCCGCCCTGCACACCATCGGGCTTGTCGCCGACTCGTGCGCAGACAATCCGGACGGTACGCGAACCGCATTCATGCATTTCTATCATGACCAGGGCGGCGTACCCGAATACTACTCGTCGAAAATATATGTGAGCATTGCGTCGTCATCAATCGATGCCGACACGCTTGTGATGAATATAAATACCTATGATGGCATTGTGGAACGCCGTTTCAGCGTTCCACAATGACCTGAAGAATCCTATTCTTACAGAACACCGAGTTCCCTGCCCACCTTTATGAAGGCAGCTATGCACTTGTCGAGATGTTCGCGTTCGTGTCCGGCTGACAGCTGTACGCGGATGCGTGCCTCACCTTTGGGCACCACCGGATAGTAGAAACCGGTAACGTAAATGCCTTCTTCCTGCATTTTTGCGGCATATACCTGCGACAGTTTGGCGTCGTAGAGCATCACGGCACAGATGGCGCTCTGTGTGGGCTTTATGTCAAATCCTGCCGCGGTCATGCGGTCGCGGAAGTAGTTTACGTTGTCCACAAGCTTGTCGTGCAGGGCATTGCTCTCCTTCAGCATGCGGAACGTTTCGAGGCTGGCGCCTATCACCGCCGGAGCCACCGAGTTGGAGAACAGATACGGACGGCTGCGCTGGCGCATAAGGTCTATAATCTCCTTTCTGCCCGTGGTAAATCCGCCCATGGCGCCGCCGAAGGCCTTGCCGAGCGTACCGGTATATATGTCTATGCGTCCGTACAGGTTGTATAGTTCGCTCACGCCGTGACCGGTCTTGCCCACCACGCCTGCCGAGTGCGACTCGTCCACCATAACCATGGCGTCATACTGTTCAGCGAGTTCGCATATCCTGTCCACAGGAGCCACGTTGCCGTCCATCGAGAAGACGCCATCCGTGACTATTATCCTGAATCTCTGGCTTTGAGCCTCTTTCAGACAGTTCTCGAGTTCATCCATATTGGCGTTGGCATACCTGTAACGTTTGGCTTTACAGAGGCGCACGCCGTCTATTATGGAGGCATGGTTGAGCGAATCGGAGATTATGGCATCCTCTTCCGTGAGGAGCGGTTCAAACACTCCGCCGTTGGCATCGAAGCACGCCGCATACAGTATGGTGTCTTCAGTGTGAAAATAGTCGGAGATGGCAGCTTCCAGTTCCTTGTGTATGTCCTGTGTGCCGCAGATAAACCTCACCGACGACATTCCGTAGCCGCGTCTGTCCATCATTTCCTGCGCTGCGCGTATCAGTCGCGGATGGTTAGACAGACCGAGATAGTTGTTGGCGCAGAAGTTGAGCACTTCCTTTCCGCCCACTCCGATAGCTGCTTGCTGCGCGGTTTCTATCAGGCGCTCCTCTTTGTAGAGCCCTGCCGCGCGTATTTCTGCAAGCGTGTTGCTGAGATGTTGTTTTATTTTTCCGTACATAAGATTTAATGTTTGAGGCAAAGTTAAACATTTTATCCTAAATATATCACCAAAAGACATTGAAATAATAGTTTTATGTGCCAATGCCGTTATGTATAAATAATATGGCGATGCGTCGGGATAATGTGTCGTGTCGTCTTCTACTTTATTCGTTTTTGTAATGAAAAAAGAACGCCCTTTATTGTTCAGCGACAAATAAAAAGCGTATATTTGCAACAAATTTATAATATGATATGAAGAACATACTTATTATCGGAGCTACCGGGCAGATTGGCTCGGAACTTACCATGGAGTTAAGGCAACGGTATGGCGGTGAAAATGTCGTCGCAGGCTATGTTGCAGGGGCAGAACCCCTGGGCGATCTGCTCCACTCCGGTCCTGCCGAAATGGTGGACGTGACCGATGGCAACGCCATTATGGCTGCCGTCAGAAAGCACAACGTTGATACCATATATAATATGGCTGCCCTTCTGTCGGTAGTGGCAGAAAGCAAGCCGCGCCTGGCATGGCGCATAGGCATCGACGGATTGTGGAATGTGCTCGAAGTGGCACGCGAGTGCCGCTGTGCTGTGTTTACCCCGAGCAGCATCGGCTCGTTCGGCATAGACACACCGCACGTCATGACACCGCAGGACACACTGCAGCGTCCGCGATCCATATACGGAGTGACAAAGGTAACCACCGAACTGCTTAGCGACTACTACTACAACAAGTACGGAGTGGACACACGCTCGGTAAGATTTCCCGGTATCATATCTAATGTAACGCTGCCCGGCGGCGGAACCACCGACTATGCTGTCGAGATATACTACGCCGCGGTGAGGGGAGAACGCTTCGTGTGTCCCATCAAGGCAGGTACGCTCATGGATATGATGTATATGCCCGACGCCCTCCATGCCGCCATCTCACTGATGGAGGCGGATGCCGGCAGACTGAAGCACCGCAACGCGTTCAACATTGCCTCCATGAGCTTTGCGCCCGAAACTATCTACAGCGCCATACGCCGCCGCCTGCCCGACTTCGAAATGGAATATCGCGTGGACGAACTGAAACAGTCGATAGCAGAGAGCTGGCCCGACTGCATGGACGACAGCTGCGCACGCGAGGAATGGGACTGGTGTCCGCGTTACGACCTCGAATCCATGACCGACGACATGCTTGATAAGCTTACCAAGAGGCTGTCAGCCGGCAAGGAAGCCACGAGATAGATGATTCCAAACAGTTTATCCGGCCGATACAAACTGGTGAAACCATTAATTTGCAGTCGTTAAAACTTATCGGGAAACAAGCCGCAACGCCCAACAAAAAACAGTGCCTTACAACACGTATAACATTTATTTACTTTTATGAAAAATGTTTACTTTAACGTGTGTTAATC
>CAMTJK010000156.1 GCA_947072805.1 uncultured Prevotella sp. | reverse complement strand
AACTTTAAAATGTCTATAACTGCAGCAGGAAAAAAAAAGACTGAGTAGTTACGTCGAATTTAAAAATGTTAAATTCGACCAAATATCTTTACAAATTAACTTTCATTAAGTGCAGTTACGAGCACCCTGACTGCATCATCATCTCGTCCTGAAAACCATAGTTTCATCCGCTTGTGACGCTCTGACGACCTGTTTGACTTAAAATATGATGAAATAGTATGGTATAAAAAGCGAAATCGTGCCGCCTGACGAGCGGTTTTTTATAACTTTGCATCAGAGACGGCATCATATCGTGCCCTAAAACATAGAAAAATATCCCACCATGACAATGAAAACAAAAAGAATGACTGTGCTACGCCTGGCGCTCACGCTCCTTGCGCTATGCCTGACAATGCCGCTTTCGGCTCAAGACAGCAACAAGCTTGCCGCAATATGCGGCAGGGATGATGTCAAGCAGGTGCTTGCAGCCATGGAACACTTCGCCCCCGTGCCGCCTGCAAGCAGTAACTTCTGGCACGACTCGCTGCCCGAAAGCATGCGCCACAGCTATATTGCCGACGGAGAAAAGGTGGCGGGACAGCCATGGACGGTGCTGCCGGCAACGGAATTTGCGCTCTTCAAGACCAACGGCAACCGCACGCGCTACGAAAAGCTCTACTTCGAGCGTCGTACACGTCTTGCCACGCTCGTCATGGCGGAGGTGGTGGAGGGAAAAGGACGCTTTCTGCCTGACATCGTGGACGGACTGCATGCCACGCTTGAAGAAACGTGGTGGGGTCTGCCGGCACACTACAAGACAAAACTGCCCACGGCGGCAGACCAGACAGTAGACCTCTTCAACGCCGAAACGGCAGGGCTCGTGGCGTGGACGGCGTATGTGCTTGCCGGGCAGCTGGACAATTTTTCGCCAATGCTGCGCAAACGCATAGGCAGCGAGATTGCACGCCGCATGCTGCAGCCTGCACTGAAACATAACTACTGGTGGAAAAAGGCGGGCATGAACTGGAATCCGTGGATATGTTCCAACTGGCTTGCCTGTGTGCTGCTCTGCGAGACAGATGCGGACAGACGCATGGAGGCGGTGGGGCAGATTGCCGCTGCACTCGATGCCTTTGTAGATGCTTATCCTGCCGACGGCGGTTGCGACGAGGGCACCGACTACTGGGACAGGGCGGCTGCATCGCTCTTTGACTGCCTGCATCTGTTGCGCCTGGCATCGCAGGGACGCATCGACATGAGCCGCGACGCGAAGATAAGGGCTATGGGAAGCTATATATATAAGATGTATATAGGCAACGGATATTGCGTGAACTTTGCCGACGCCCATCACAACCGCATGCAGCTTCAGGTGAATGTGGCTTATCCTTTCGGCCTCTATCTGGACGATGCCATGATGAGGGCGTTTGCCGCACATGCCGCCCGGGAACAGAACATTGCCGATTCGGCGGCGACTGTCTATCGCAGGAGCGGCAACTCGCCTGTGCTCGGGCGCGAACTTCTCATGCTGAAGGATGTGCGACGACTGCTCGCCGAAAAGCCGGCGGAGCCTCTGCAGGCCGACGTGTGGCTGCCAGACCTGCAGATAATGACGGCAAGGCGCGGCGCTCTGTACGTGGCGGTAAAGGGAGGACACAACGCCGAGAGCCATAACCACAACGATGTGGGCAGCTTCATAGTGTATGCCGACGGCGAACCGCTGCTCGTGGACCCCGGCGTGGGCGAATATACGGCTCAGACCTTCGGGAAGGGACGCTATAACATCTGGACCATGCAGTCGGCTTACCATAACCTGCCGCTGATAAACGGTGTAGCGCAGAGGGATGGCAGAAACTATGCCGCGAAGACAGTGCAGCGGAAGCGCGGCGTGTTGCGACTTGACATAGCCGGAGCCTATCCGGAAAGCGCTGCAGTGGAAAGGTGGACACGTGAGGTGAAGATAACACACGGAGCAGTGGAGATAGCGGAAGACTATGTGCTGAAAAGCCTCACGGAACCCTCGCGCATCATGCTCGTCACGCTGGTACAGCCGGACTTGTCGGCAGAGGGACAGATAGGGCTGGGCGCACATGCCGTTATTTACGACGGGCGCGTGCTGGAAGCCGCAGTGGAGGACTTGTCGCCACGCCTCGACAGTGTGCTGAAAGGCTTGTGGGGCGAACATCTATACCGCATAATACTTACAGTAAGACAGCCGTCTGTAACCGGAAAGATAAAATATAAGGTAAAGTAAGGGCAGCTGACGCTTGTCAGAGATAAAAGACCGACTCGGGACCCATGTTGAAGAGTAGGTCGAGGATGCTTAGGTTGGCTTGGAAACCATGTTCCCGTTCATACACCTGATAATAGCGGCGCGGCGTGAAGTCGGCGTCAGGTGCGGGATGTTTGGGATTGATGGCTTCGCGGAAGTCGTGAAGCCCATCGCCGTGAGAAGCGGAAGCAGTGTCGTGCCATTCGTTGTCGGATGCCGGGCGCACAAAGTCGTCGGTGAGCCTTATGTCCGGTTCTATGTCGATGAGTTCGCACACCTTTCTGCATGCGGCAAGGTCGAGATCGTATAGAAATTCGTAGTCTTCCTCGAAGAACGGTCTTATATCGTCAGCATAATACTCGAAAAAAGGCGATTCGTTGTAGGCACTCATCAGCGCATGCCAGTGCAGATGCCGCCAGTTGCCGTGGTTGCTTATCCTTATTCCCTCTCCCCGCACCACCGGAATGGTGAGAGCCTGCAGTCCGTTGGTGGTGGCTATCACGCAACGGTTGCGGTAGGTCTGCTTCTGGTAGCTGTCGTGCTGCTCTATATACACCGTCTTGTAGCGGTAGAGCTTCTGATACCATTGTATCGGACCGAAGTAAGTGTGTGAGAGAAGTGCCTGCATGAGAGTTGTTGCGTGTGTGGTCAGTGTTCCGTGAGCAGCAACAGTCTGTTCGTGTTGTAGCCTGTGTAGAACGGTTGCGTGTCGTCGTGGTTGTAGACCACCATGCACACCCGTCCGATGATGTTGCTTTCGGGTACAAAGCCGAAGAGTCGGCTGTCGGCGCTGTCCTTTCTGTTGATAGATTCCATCCAGTAGTAGTTACCGTCGGCGCAGGTGGCAAGTCCCGGCACGATGACAGTGCCGCTTGCTGTGGCAATGGTGTCGCCGGGCACAGCCTTACATCTGCATATGAAGACGCCCGACAGTGAGTCTGCCGGGCTGTCGAATGCCACTATATCTCCGCGCTTTATGTCTCTGCGGCATATTCTTCCGTAGTTGAAGATGCTCCCTTTTCTGCCCGTACGCAGTCCGTAGCTCCATCTGTTTACGAGCACTCTGTCGCCCCTTTCAAACACCGGAGCCAGAGCGTTTCCCCCTATTGTGCATACGGTGAAAGCCAGACCTCTGAACGCGAGCATCACAAGTGCCGCGACAGCTAATGCTATGATGAAATGGGCAAAGGCTTTCATTGTATTATGGGAAAAACGTTTCTACATGGGTTGTCGTTGAAGTTTGCCGGAAGAAGTGAGGCGGCGGTATGCCGTGCCGCCTATTTGATGTTGTCCACGAATCTGAACAGTCGGCTCCATCTTATGCCTCCGAAACCGCTGCGGTCGGGGTCGCTCGACCACCAGATGAAGATGGGTTTGCCTACTATGTGGTCTTCGGGAACAAATCCCCAGTAGCGGGAGTCGGCGGAGTTGTGCCTGTTGTCGCCCATCATCCAGTAGTAGTCCATCTTGAACGTATAGCTGTCGGCAGGTTTGCCGTTTATCAGTATCTGTCCGTTGCTAATCTTCAGGTCGTTGCCCTCGTATGTTCTTATGGGTCGCTCGTAGATGGCTATGTTGTCGAGTGTCAGCTTTATGCTCTCACCCTTTTGGGGAATCCATACCGGTCCGTAGTTGTCTCGTGTCCAGTGTGTGTTTCCGTTGAGCGGATAGATATCCCAGTCTTCCGTGTCCTCTACGGTCTCTATGCTCTCCACGAGGTCCTTGCGTTGCGACAGTGTAGCCACAGCCTTTTTGGTGAGCGGCATGTAGCCCATGGTGTTCAGATATCCAAGATCCTCCATTGATATGCCCAGTTCCACGAGTAACTCTTCCGGCAGGTGTCGTTTCAGTTTCACGTAGTAGGTATATTGCACGTTGTCGGGCTCCTTGTTGGCTTTGCCGTCGAGGTAGACAATGCGGTTTTTTATTTGCAGCGTCTGTCCGGGCAGTCCTACGCACCGCTTCACGTAGTTTTCGCGGCGGTCGGTGGGGCGTGTCGTTATCTTGCCGAACTCCTGCATGTTGCTTTTCAGATATTCCTTTCCGGCATCGTATGCGGCGGCAAAATAGTTCAGCTGGCTCATTTTGTCGAGCGAGTCGAGCTCCTGCTCCAACGTAACAATCTGTCTGCCGTATCCGTAGCACAGTTTGTAGTAGTCTTGTGCCTGATAGTTCTGTGCCGCGCACAGCGTGTCGCCCGACGGATAGTTGAACACAACGATGTCGTTAAGCTGCACCTTGCCCAGTCCCTCCACGCGTCGGTAGTCCCATTGCGGCCATTCTATGTACGATTTGCATTCGAAGACGGGCAGTGTGTGCTGTGTGAGCGGCATGGTGAGCGGTGTTTGCGGAATGCGCGGACCGTAGCTCACCTTGCTTACGAAGAGATAGTCGCCGGTGAGCAATGATTTCTCGAGCGAGGACGACGGGATGACGTAGTTCTGGAAGAAGAAGAGGTTGATGAAGTACACCGCCACAAGGGCAAACACAATGGCATCGACCCACGACATGACGAAGCGCACCGGACTTTCGGCGTCTTTCCACCATTGCCATTTTATCTTTTTGGTAATATATACGTCGTAGATGAACGGAACGACGAGAAGTCCCCACCAGCTTTTCACCCATACGAGGAAGAGCAGGTACAGAACGAGCACTGCAATGAACTTTATCCATTGCAGGCGCATGTTTACAGTCTTCTTTTCTTTCATAATGATTGCGTTTGAAATGGTTTGCTTTCAGCCGTTCTAAAACTTGAACATGTCGCTGATGGTGAGCAAACCGCTGTTGTTGGCGGTAAATTCGGCGGCGAGGACGGCTCCGAGGGCGAAGCCGCGGCGTGAATGTGCATCGTGTGTGATGGTGATGCTGTCGGCGTCGCTGTCGTATTTTATGCTGTGTATGCCCGGAACCTCGCCCGAACGTATGCTGTCTATGCGCAGCCGGCTGCTGTCGGCATTGTCATTGCCGCTGATGCTGCCGTCGGGAGCGGTGAGCGTGCCCTTTGTCCAGCCCTCCTTACGGTCGAGTTCTGCCACTATCTCCTCTGCCAGTGTGATGGCGGTGCCGCTCGGGGCGTCGAGCTTGTGTATGTGGTGCACCTCGTTCATCTCTACGTCGTACTGTGGGAACGAGTTCATTATGCGTGCAAGATATCTGTTTACAGCCGAGAAGATGGCAACGCCGATGGAAAAGTTTGATGCCCAGAACAGTGTCTGTCCGCCCTCCGAGCACATTCTCTTCACCTCGTCGCCGTGTTCAGCCATCCATCCGGTGGAACCGCTCACCACCTTGACGTTCTTGGCAAAGGCTTTAAGGTAGTTGCCGTAGGCGGCATGGGGTGCGGTGAACTCTATGGCTACGTCGGCAGAGGCAAAAGCCGCGCTCTCGAAGTCATCCTGGTTGTCGATGTCTATGATGCTTACTATTTCGTGACCTCGGCTGAGGGCTATCTCCTCTATCATCTTGCCCATCTTGCCGTAACCTATTAATGCAATTTTCATGTCTTTATAGTGGGTTTTTACGCCGCAAAGTTACGTATTTCTGTATATAAACCGTTGATTTTCAATGTAAAAAAGAAGAAAAGCTGTTGCGCTGTCATTTGTTTGCGAAGCGTTCCGCCTGACTTCTTATCAGTTCTGCGTCGTCAAAATAGTCTATTCTCATGGCGTGGCGCACCTCGTCCATCGTGCGTGCCGCTGTTTCGCGTGCCTTCTCGGTGCCTTTACGCAGAATGTTGTATATTTCCGGTATGTCTTTCTCAAACTCGTGGCGTCTCTGGCGTATGGGTTCGAGCATATCGTTGAGTATGCTGTTCAGAAGCTTCTTGCATTTCATGTCGCCCAGTCCGCCGCGCCTGTAATGTTCCTTCATCTCCTCGAGGTTCTGGTATTCGGGCATGTAGCGAGCAAAGTCGTCATCGGTGCTGAAGGCGTCGAGATATGTAAATACGGCGTTGCCCTCCACCTTGCCCGGGTCGTCCACGCGCAGGTGGTCGGGGTCGGTGAACATCGAGCGCACCTTCTGCCACACCTCGTTGGCAGAATCGCTGAGGTATATGCAGTTGCCGAGGCTCTTGCTCATCTTCTCCTTGCCGTCGGTGCCGGGCAGACGTCGTGCCGTAGCGTTTTCGGGAAGCATGATGAACGGTTCCACGAGCACTTCGCTGTAGGTCTGGTTGAAGCGCCTTACGAGTTCGCGTGTCACTTCGAGCATCGGCTCCTGGTCTTCTCCGGCGGGAACCGTTGTGGCTTTAAAGAGTGTGATATCGGCTGCCTGGCTTACGGGATAGCAAAAAAAGCCTAAGGGAATGTTGGCTTCGAAGTTGCGCATCTTTATTTCTGTCTTTACCGTAGGGTTGCGCTGAACTCTCGAAACCGTGATGAGGTTCATGAGATATGTTGTCAATTCGGCGAGTTCCGGAATCTGACTTTGCACGAAGAGCGTGCATTTCTCGGGGTCAAGTCCTGCTGCCAGGTAGTCGAGGGCTACCTCTATGAGGTTCTGTCTTATCTTTTCGGGATTGTCGGCGTTGTCGGTAAGAGCCTGGACATCAGCCATAAAAACGAACATCTTGTCGTAGTCGCCCTCGTTTTGCAGTTGCACGCGGCGTCGAAGTGAGCCGACATAGTGTCCCAGATGCAACTTACCGGTGGGGCGATCACCGGTTAGAATCACTTTTCCCATGTATTTCTCTGTTTGATAAATATGTGCAAAGGTAATAAAAGTTACCGTTATATGCAAATCCGCTTATATATATCCCTGCTTTTTCAGCTCCTCGGCGGTCAGTACCAGCTCGTCGTACCATGCTTTGCCGAAGCGTCTTGTCAGCGGTTCCTTCAGAAAGCGGTATACCGGCAGTCCGAGTTGTCTGCCCTTCTCCACGGCAGTACGGCAGATGTCCCAGCGGTGGTAGTTGAGTGCGGTGATACCGCCTGTCAGTGTAGTCTCGCGGATAGGGTAGAGGGCGCAGCTTATGGGCTTGCAGAACGCGCTGCCGTTGTCCTCGCCATTGTCCTTGCCGTGGCTCCGCCTGTATTTCTCGAGCATACAGAGGCAGCAGCCGTTCTCATGGCACGTGAACACGCAGTCCTTGCCGCCCACTATGCTTGTCACGAGAGTCCCTTCAACATCGGTGTAAGCCACTCCCTGACGGTCTATGACGTTTTGCGCCGAAGCCGACAGTCCATGCCACACATCGTCGAGCATGTCTTCTATTTCAGCCACCTCGTCGAGCGTTACCGGTGCACCGGCATCGCCTTCCACGCAGCATGCGCCGTGGCAGGCATCAAGGTCGCAGCAGAAGCACTCCGTCAGTATGTCCGACGAGACCAGGACGCCGCCAACATCTATTATAGGTAATGTTTTCATCGCCGCAAATTTACGACTTTTTCCATTCCCGACCAATATTGTATTGAAGAAAACAGGGATAAATGGGGGCTTTTCACCATTCTGCCATAAAATACCGATGCCAAAGGCACGCGAAAAACATGTGATTTACTACGGGATAGGTTTCATTAACATTTTAGAAAAATCTTTACTTTAACGTGTGTTAATCGGCATCCAAACCTCGATTTGTAACCTACGACGCGAAAATTGGCGATTTTTATCTCAAATAGGGAGCGCTGATAGTCAGTGAGTTACGTGTTTTGCGATATAATACCATTTCATCGGTTTGCCATTACGTACGTGAGCTCATTG
>CAMTJK010000155.1 GCA_947072805.1 uncultured Prevotella sp. | reverse complement strand
TCGCGTTGCCAAAAAACTGGGATCGTTTTTCGACCCGTCGGGAGCATAATTCGACTCACTTTGATTAACAAAAATTTACACCTAGAATGCCGGATTTAAAAATGTTAAATTCGACCAAATATCTTTACAAATTAACCTTCATTAAGTGCAGTTACATGCGCTCCATCACCATGCGCTGGCGCAAATACGGACAGGGATACAAATGTTCTTCTTTACAGCACTGTTGCCATAGACGCTCATTTGACTTGTTTTTGGCTTCGTCACATGCTAAAAACGCCTGTAAAGTGCTTCGTAAAGCGAAAAAATAAGTAAATTTGCACATTATTATAATGCAATGGACAAGAATCAGGCTACACTTGAACTCGGAACCAAACCCGTGGGGCGGCTGCTCTTTCAGTACGCAATGCCGGCAATCATAGCAATGACAGCCGCTTCGCTGTATAACATGATAGACAGCATCTTCATAGGACAGGGCGTTGGTGCGCTTGCCATATCCGGACTGGCGCTCACATTCCCCTTCATGAACCTCGGCGCGGCTTTCGGCGCTGCGGTGGGCGTGGGCGCTTCCACCTGCATATCGGTGAAGCTGGGGCAACGCGACTATAATACGGCGCAGAATATACTTGGCAACACCGTCACGCTCAACGTCATAGTAGGTGTGGCATTCAGCATAATATCATTACTCTTCCTCGATGAGATACTCTACTTCTTCGGCGCGAGCGAACAGACCATACCATACGCCCGCGACTATATGGTGGTGATATTGCTCGGCAACGTGTTTTCGCACATGTATTTCGGCATGAATGCCGTGCTGCGGGCGGCAGGCAAACCGAGGCAGGCAATGTATGCCACCATGTTTACGGTGATAATGAACACCATTCTCGACCCCATCTTCATCTATCCACTCGGGCTCGGAATAAGAGGCGCCGCCATTGCAACCATAATATCGCAGATGATGGCGCTCACGTGGCAGATGCGCCTCTTTGCCGACAAAAACCAGCTGCTGCATCTGCGTAGCGGCATATACAAACTGCATGGGGTCATAGTGAGAAACATCATAGGCATAGGCATGTCGCCTTTTCTTATGAACGTGTGCGCCTGCGTTGTGGTGATATTCATCAACAAGGGACTGTTGTCGTATGGCGGTGACCTTGCCGTGGGCGCTTACGGCATAGCCAACAGGGTGGCTTTCGTGTTTGTCATGGTGGTGATGGGCATCAATCAAGGTATGCAGCCCATAGCCGGATACAACTATGGGGCACAGCACTATGACAGGCTGATGCGCGTAATGAAGCTTTCCATGATAGCCGCAACGTGCGTAACGACGGCAGGATTTCTTGTGGGAGTGCTCTGTCCGACAGCCTGCGCACGCCTCTTTACAGCCGGACTGGCGCTCACATTCCCCTTCATGAACCTCGGCGCGGCTTTCGGCGCTGCGGTGGGCGTGGGCGCTTCCACCTGCATATCGGTGAAGCTGGGGCAACGCGACTATAATACGGCGCAGAATATACTTGGCAACACCGTCACGCTCAACGTCATAGTAGGTGTGGCATTCAGCATAATATCATTACTCTTCCTCGATGAGATACTCTACTTCTTCGGCGCGAGCGAACAGACCATACCATACGCCCGCGACTATATGGTGGTGATATTGCTCGGCAACGTGTTTTCGCACATGTATTTCGGCATGAATGCCGTGCTGCGGGCGGCAGGCAAACCGAGGCAGGCAATGTATGCCACCATGTTTACGGTGATAATGAACACCATTCTCGACCCCATCTTCATCTATCCACTCGGGCTCGGAATAAGAGGCGCCGCCATTGCAACCATAATATCGCAGATGATGGCGCTCACGTGGCAGATGCGCCTCTTTGCCGACAAAAACCAGCTGCTGCATCTGCGTAGCGGCATATACAAACTGCATGGGGTCATAGTGAGAAACATCATAGGCATAGGCATGTCGCCTTTTCTTATGAACGTGTGCGCCTGCGTTGTGGTGATATTCATCAACAAGGGACTGTTGTCGTATGGCGGTGACCTTGCCGTGGGCGCTTACGGCATAGCCAACAGGGTGGCTTTCGTGTTTGTCATGGTGGTGATGGGCATCAATCAAGGTATGCAGCCCATAGCCGGATACAACTATGGGGCACAGCACTATGACAGGCTGATGCGCGTAATGAAGCTTTCCATGATAGCCGCAACGTGCGTAACGACGGCAGGATTTCTTGTGGGAGTGCTCTGTCCGACAGCCTGCGCACGCCTCTTTACAGCCGATGCGCAACTCGTGGAGATGGCAGCACATGGCATAACGATAATACTCATAACCTTCCCGATAGACGGCTACCAGATGGTTGCCACCAATTTCTTCCAGAGTATAGGCAAGGCGAAAGTAAGCATCTTCCTGTCCTTGTCACGACAGATGCTTTTCCTGTTGCCGCTCATATTCCTGTTGCCGCTGCGCTTCGGCGTGGACGGCGTGTGGTATTCCATGCCCGCGTCAGACATCATAGCGGCAGTGGTTACGCTCGTGATAATGATGCGGTTCATGAAAACATGGAAGAGAGCATGAAAGGAACTGAAAGGAGGAATGAAAAGCAGATATTAATACAGTAAAACATAACTTCGTAAGGAGGAACGGCAGTGAAGAAGATAATAATTAATGTAGGACGACAGCTCGGCAGCGGCGGAAGAGTGATAGCTCGCAAGCTTGCCGACGATTTCGGATGTGGCTTTTACGACAGAGAATTGCTCAACCTTGCAGCACGCGAAAGCGGTTTCTGCGAGAAATTCTTTGAGCAGAGCGACGAGCATAGAGGCTTTTTCAAGTCGCTTTTCCATACACACGTGCCTCATGTGAGCGATTGCAACTTCTATAACAACAAGCTCTCACAGGAGAGCCTGTTCAAATTTCAGAGCGATGCCATCCGCCGCGCCGCCGAAGAGGGCTCCTGCGTGTTTGTGGGACGCTGTGCCGACTATGTGCTCCGCGACCGCAATGACGTGGTAAACATCTTTATCACCGCCAATACGGACGACCGCATAAGGCAGGTGTGCAGCCGAAAAGGATGCAGCGAGGAAGAGGCGCAGAAGATAATACAGCGCGGCGACAAGGAAAGAGCATCGTACTACAACTACTATACGGGCAAGATATGGGGACACGGAGCCAGTTACGACCTGTGTGTCAATTCGAGCCTGCTCGGACTTGACCGCACGGAGGAGTATATAAAGCAGTTTATAATACAGCGTTTCGACATAAAGTAGGCACCGCCACGCGGGAAACGGAACGAAACACCTTATCACGAGATGAAGAAGATAGGAATATTAAGTGATACCCACGCTTATTGGGACGACAAGTACCTGCACTACTTCGAGCCGTGCGACGAGATATGGCATGCCGGCGACATAGGTTCGCTCGAGGTGGCAGAACGCCTTGCTGCCTTCCGCACACTCCGGGCAGTATGCGGAAACTGTGACGGCGGCGACCTTAGACTGATGTATCCCGAGAAGCTGCGGTGGAAATGTGAAGACGTGGACGTGCTGATGAAGCACATAGGAGGCTATCCCGGCAATTATGACGCCTCGGTACGCGGACAGATATACGCCTCGCCGCCCGGACTCTTCATAAGCGGACACTCGCATATACTGAAGGTGAAGTATGACAAGACGCTCAATCTGCTGCATATCAATCCCGGTGCCGCCGGCTTGCAGGGATGGCACAAGGAAAGAACACTGGTAAGACTTACCATAGAGGGCAATAAATTTACCGATTGCGAAGTTATTACTATAAAGTAGCATCGTTACATAAAATCATATATTACTTATGAAAACCATAATCATTACCGGAGGAGCAGGATTTATAGGCAGCCATGTGGTGCGCCTGTTCGTAAACAAGTACCCGGAATACCACATCATCAATCTTGACAAGCTCACCTATGCAGGCAATCTCGCCAATCTGAAAGATATAGAAGACCGTAAGAACTATACGTTTGTCAAGGCAGATATATGCGACTTCGACGGAATGCTCGCGCTGATGAGGCAGTATGAGGTGACCGGTATAATACATCTGGCAGCCGAAAGTCACGTGGACCGTTCGATAAAAGACCCCTTCACGTTTGCAAGAACCAACGTCATGGGTACGCTGTCGCTCCTGCAGGCAGCAAAGATATACTGGGAGAGCCTGCCGGAAGGGTATGAGGGCAAACGCTTCTACCATATATCGACCGACGAAGTGTACGGAGCCCTGGAACTAACACATCCGCAGGGCATAGAGCCGCCGTTCTCTACAACAGCATCTTCGGCAGAGCATCACCTTGCATACGGCGATACTTTCTTTCTCGAAACGACAAAGTATAATCCGCACTCGCCATATTCGGCCTCCAAAGCCTCAAGCGATCACTTCGTAAGAGCATTTCATGACACATACGGCATGCCCGTGATAGTGACCAACTGCTCAAACAACTACGGACCGTACCAGTTTCCGGAGAAGCTCATACCACTCTTTATAAACAATATACGCCACCGTAAGCCGCTGCCGGTATATGGAAAGGGAGAGAACGTGCGCGACTGGCTGTACGTGGAAGACCATGCACGTGCCATCGACGTGATATTCCACAACGGCAGAATAGCCGAAACGTACAACATCGGCGGTTTCAACGAATGGAAAAACATTGATATCATAAAGGTTCTCATCAATACCGTAGACCGTTTGCTCGGACGCAAGGAGGGTGAAGACCTTAATCTCATTACATACGTAACCGACCGTGCCGGTCACGACCTGCGCTATGCCATAGACTCAACGAAGCTACAGCGAGAACTCGGCTGGGAACCGTCACTCCAGTTTGAGGAGGGAATAGAGAAGACTGTGCGATGGTATCTCGACAACCAGGCATGGCTCGACAACATCACGAGCGGAGAGTATGAAAAGTACTATGAGAGCATGTACGGAAACAGATAAACGACAGCAAAAAAAGAGATGGACTCACTTTCTCGCGAACTGCAAACTTTTCTTGTGCGCCTCGGATATGATGCTGAGGGCATAAGCCATGAGATGACTCACGGCATGGAGCATATCTTACATTTGCTCAAACCGGCCGACGAAGATACCCTTATCCGTTATTTCGGATTGTTCGGCGCAGAGCGAATGGCACTCGACGAACTCGCCGTAGAGCGCGGCATGTCTCCAGAAGACATGATGGCTTCTATCGATGCGAGCATAAGGAAGATTGCCGTCACACCGGAGTGGCAGGAGATAAAGGCGGAACTGAAGAAAGAAAACTAAAAAACAGAATATAATGAAGAAGATATTGTTATTGGGCTCGGGCGAATTGGGCAAGGAATTCGTCATTGCGGCAAAACGCGCGGGTCAGTATGTCATCGCTTGCGACCGTTACGACAATGCCCCAGCAATGCAGGTGGCAGACGAAAGAGAAGTGTTCAGCATGCTTGACGGCGATGCGCTGGAAGCAGTGGTAAGGAAACATAATCCCGATATCATCGTTCCAGAGATAGAGGCAATACGTACCGAACGCCTTTTCGACTTCGAGAAAGCCGGTATACAGGTAGTGCCGAGCGCACGCGCCGTGAATTACACCATGAACAGGCGTGCCATTCGCGACCTTGCATCGAAAGAACTGGGTTTGCGTACTGCAAAATATTTCTATGCCAAGACTTTCGATGAGTTCAAACATGCCGCCGACGAGATAGGATTCCCTTGTGTGGTAAAGCCGCTCATGTCGTCTTCGGGTCACGGACAGAGCTACGTACACAGCGATTCGGAGCTGGAGCAAGCTTTTCGCGATGCGATGGAAGGCAGCCGCGGCGATGTCAAGGAAGTAATAATAGAGGAATTCATTGACTTCGATTCGGAGTTCACCCTGCTTACGGTTACACAGAAAGAGGGTCCTACGCTCTTCTGTCCTCCCATAGGTCATGTGCAGAAAGGTGGCGACTATCGTGAAAGCTGGCAGCCTTATACCATCAGCAAGGAAGCACTCGAACAGGCACAGCACATGGCGGATAGGGTGACGAAGGCACTTACCGGCGCCGGAATATGGGGCGTGGAATTCTTCCTTACCAAGCAGGGCGAGGTAATATTCTCGGAACTCTCGCCGCGTCCGCACGATACGGGCATGGTGACACTGGGCCATACCACCAACCTTAGCGAGTTTGAATTGCATTTCCGTGCAGTGATGGGCTTGCCTATTGCCGGCATACATCTGGAGCATGCCGGAGCAAGTGCCGTAGTGCTGTCGCCCGTAGAGTCGTCGGAACCACTCGAATACAACTTCATTGACGCTCTGAAAGAAGACCGTACGCGCATCCGCATCTTCGGAAAACCCGAGGCTCATGTAGGCAGGCGTATGGGAGTGGTGCTCTGTTACGGTGAGGTTGCCGACGGAACCGACGCCCTGCGTGACAAGGCAAAGCGTCTTGCCGCCACTATTCTCAAGTAACGACAAATGTTTATGTCAGGAAGACGTATCTTCCGGCGATAATATACAACTGCGAGCCTCGTCTTGTCCTGCAATATGCAGGATACGGCAGGCTCTTTATACCGATATCTGATGATAGAAACACTGCAGTCATTGCGCTTCATCTTCTTTTTGATGATATTCATGTCGCATTTCTCTTACGGAGGCGTGCGGGCTTTCGATGCCGGCGGTGACTGCGGTGTTTCTTTCTTCTTTATGCTCAGCGGATTTGTGCTCTCTTTGGCGTACGCTGACAGGATAGGCTCACCGTCGTTCCGGTGGCGCGACTTTATGTGTCGGCGTATGCTGAAGCTATATCCGCTTCATCTGCTTTGTCTTGCTGCCGCGGTGATTATTGGTTTCCGTCCGCATTCGGCGGCAGACTGTCTGTGGCTTGTTCCAAACATACTGCTGGTGCAAAGCTGGATACCGTTTTCCGACTTCTTTTTCTCCGGAAATGCCGTATCGTGGTTCCTTTCCGACATTCTTTTCTGCTATGCCGTCTTCCCGGTGGCGTGCAGGTTTGTCTGCGGGGCTTCGCGCCGCATGCTCATTGTTACGGGAACCATGCTTTCTGCCCTTTATTGCGTGCTGCTTTGTGTCATTCCCGATGCGCTTGTAGTACCTCTTCTCTATGTATGCCCGTTGCTGCGCTTTGTCGATTTCGCTTTGGGCATGCTTCTCTGGCGCGTTGTGTGTGGAGGTGTGGTGTTGCGTTTCCTCTCTTCACGCAGTGTGGCAACTGTCACTGCAATCGAACTTGTTGCGGCAGCCATCCTCGTGTCAGTCCTTGCTGCCTATCCTTATGTGCCGTTCCGATTGCGTACAGCGTGCTTTTTTTGGTTGCCGTCGGCTCTTGTCATTCTTACTTTCGCATGTAGCGGAAGTCATGGAATGCTGTCACGCCTTTTCCGTTTACCCGTACTCGTGCGTCTCGGCAATTCCGTATTTCCCCTTTTCATGGTCCACACGCTGGCAATAGGTGTGGTTATGGCAGTGGCAGAACGTGTTGGCGGCTCCTCATCACTATCATGGCAGGCGATGCTGTGCCTCTCGTTCGCCCTTACTATGATGGGGGCAAAGGTAGTGGAAGTCCTCGCAGCAGGGATAACGAACCGATTTGTTATGACAGGGAACGGTAATTGATAATATAATGAGAACAAGAAAACCTTACGAAAAATGAAAACTCCCGGAGGAAGAATAATAGATTTGCCTAAGATATTCGACCCACGCGGCAATCTCACAGTAGCCGAGGGCGGACTCAATCTCCCGTTCGATGTGTCGCGTGTCTACTGGGTTTATGATGTGCCGGCAGGAGAGAGTAGGGGCGGACACGCACACAAGCGTTGCCTCGAGTTTATCGTTGCCGTAAGTGGCAGTTTCCATGTCACGCTCGACAACGGTAGCGAGCGGCATACCTATCTGCTCAACCATCCTTACCAGGGATTGCTCGTGGAGACCGGCGTATGGCGTACGC
>CAMTJK010000154.1 GCA_947072805.1 uncultured Prevotella sp. | reverse complement strand
GTGCAAGGTGGAGCGACTTTGTATTTTATACTTTACGGTATTATGTTTTACCCCATCCGGCATCAGCCTTTGAGCCTTTCAGCCATGGCGCGACCCAGCGCTTCGCAGGCAGCCTTGGTCTCTGAGTTGAGGCTTTGGCGTATTTCTACCGGCGTGCCCACAGGTTCGAAGTGCAGGTGATTCTCATTCCATGCGGCTATGCAGCCCGCAGCCTTGCTTGCCCAGGCGTAGCTGCCGAACCATCCGAGGCAGTGGTTCTTTATGTCGCGACCGGCAAGCTCGTCGAGCAGCACGTCCATCTCGTGGTACAAGCCCGTATTGTAGGTCGGTGCGCCCACAATGAGACCGCGATAACGGAACACGTCGCGTATGATATAAGAGTGGTGAGTCTTCGACACGTTGTACATAACGATGTTTTTAAGTCCTGCCTCGCTTGCGGCGCGTGCTATCACCTCTGCGGCATGCTCCGTATTGCCGTACATGGTGCCGTAGCAGATGACAAGTCCCTCTTCGGTCTCGTAGCGGCTCATGCGGTCGTACATGTCCACCACACGCGCTATGTGCTCATGCCACACGGGACCGTGCGTGGAGCAGATGTAGTCGAGGCTCACTCCGGTGAGCTTCTTCAGCGCGTTCTGCACGGGCGTGCCGTATTTTCCCACTATGTTAGAGTAGTAGCGCACCATCTCGAGCCAGAAGGTGTCGCAGTTTATCTGTGAGTCGATGAGTCCTCCGTTCAGAGCGCCGAAGCATCCGAAGGCATCTCCCGAGAAGAGCGTGCGGCAGATGCTATCAGCCTCTTCGCCGGGCTCTTCAAATACTGTCATCATTGTCTCGGGCCAGTGTACCATGGGCGTGAGAACAAACTTCAGCGAGCAGCCGCCCAGATCGATGGAATCGCCGTTTTTCACCTCCACGCAGTTGCTGTCTATGCCGTAGAAGCCGCGCATCATGTCGAAAGTCTTCTTGTTTCCCACAATCTTCACGTCCGGGTAGTATTTGCGTATAAGCGAAATGGCGCCGCTGTGGTCGGGTTCCATGTGGTTTATCACCAGGTAGTCGATGGGACGTTCGCCCAATACCTCCTGAATGTTGCGTATGTAAGCCACGAAGAAGTCTACTTCCACCGTGTCTATAAGGCAAACCTTGTCGGCAGTAACGAGGTAAGAGTTGTATGACACGCCGTTGGGCAGAGGCCAAAGCCCTTCAAAGAGGTTTTTGTTGCGGTCGTTTACGCCCACATAATGAATCTTGCTTGTTATCTGTTGCATGATTTAAGTTGTTTTAGTGCGCCGGTTGTGTTTTTCCCCGAAGCAGGGAAGACGTCGGCTGGTGAATGATTTTGTTTCGGTCTTATTGCAGTGCGCGGCGCATTTGTTCGCCAAACTCCTTGTCTATGGAGTTGTTTATGCTCTTGCAGCAGTTGGCGGAGAACTGTTGTGCGCAGCTTATCACGTTGTCCCATTGCTCTTCGGTAAGTCCGTTTTCGATGGTTTCGCGTGTTATTCCGTAGCGTATTAAGCCGTACACGAAGCCCGCGTTGAAGTTGTCGCCGGCTCCTATGGTGCTCACCGTGTGCGTCTTGATGACCGGATACTGCTTCTTCAGTCCGCCTTCGGCACGCAGTTCCACCGGAGCCGCGCCCTGTGTGCAGATGAACTTCTTGGTATAGAAAGCAATCTCGCTGCGATAGATGACGTCCGCGTCGGTCTTGCGGAACATTACCTCGAAATCTTCGCTGCTGCCGCGCACAATGTCGGCATATTCGAGGTTTTCGAGAATGTTGGGAGTGAGTTTCAGTACCTCGCCGCGGTGTGAGGCCCTGAAGTTTACATCGTAATAGAGTATGGCACCGCGGCTGCGTGCATACTCGAGAAAGCCCACCACCTGCGGGCGTATGACGGGATTGACGGCATAATAAGAGCCGAACATCACCACGTCGTCCTTATCCACGTCGGGATATACGAAGTCGAGCTGGTCGTGCGGATGGTCTTTGTAAAACACATACTCCGCATCGTTCTGCTCGTTGAGGAATGCCAGTGAGATGGGCGACTTGCTGTTGGGATAGACATTGATGTTATCGGCATTGACGCCGTTCTCTGTGAGGAAGCTTATGATGTTTTTGCCTACACGGTCGTTGCCTGCCTCGCTGATGAAGGTGGCGTGAATGCCCGCACGACCAAGTGAGATGATGCCGTTGAACACAGAACCGCCCGGAACGGCACCTATGGGCTGGTCGTTCTTGAAGATGATGTCGAGAACAGTCTCGCCTATTCCTATAACTTTTCGCATAGCTTAATGAGGGAAAATACAACGGCAAAGATAATGAAAAAACCGCTTATTGCTGCCGTTACGCACTGTTTTGTATGAAAAAATACGCTGTCGTTTGACCGATGTCAAGTGAAAATGACTATCTTTACATTCCGCAGGCAATATGTCTGCGGTAATATATATATATAATAAAGGTATGCTGATATGCAATTACACATCGCCGTTGGGCGTGCTTGTGCTCGGAGCCGTGAGCAACAGGCTGTGTATGTGTGACTGGGCGGATGGGGCGCATCACGAAAAGACCCTTCTGCGCGTCGCGCGGCGTTTTGGTGCGGCAGAAAGACAGTGCCGTTGTGACGTCACCGACATGGCATCGAGACAGCTCGACGAGTATTTTGAGGGCAGGAGAAAGCTGTTCGACCTTCCCATTGCCCTTGCCGGAACCGATTTTCAGAGGCTTGTGTGGCAGTGCCTGCAGCATATTCCCTATGGCACAACGGTGAGCTACGCCGCGGAAGCACGCCTCTTGCAGCGTCCGACAGCCGTAAGGGCAGTGGCTGCAGCCAACGGTGCCAATCCGCTGTCGGTGATAATTCCCTGCCACCGCGTAGTGGCTGCCGACGGAAGTCTGTCGGGATATGCCGGCGGAAAGGAACGCAAGCGCATGCTTATAGAAATGGAGAGGGGCGGATTGCCATGGGTTTAACCCAAAATATAAAGTACAATTTGTGATTATAGAAGGATAATTTGTAAGTAAGGAAGAGTAATTTGTGAATAAGGAAGAACAATTTGTGAATAAGTAGGGACAGTTTTAATCCCTTGATGAGCTATCTGAAATAAACAAGAAGCGGGTCCGACAGATCATTTCCATCCGTCGGACCCGCGCTTTTATGTCAGGCTTGCGCCTTTTACTATTTTATTCCTATTTCCTTGAGCAGGCGGTCGGCATGTCCCCACTTGTCCATGAGATAGGTCATGTAGCGAATGTCTACGCCGATGCAGCGTGCCAGTCGAGTGTCGAAGAGCAGGTCGCTCGACAGGCTGTCCCAGTTGCCGTCGAAAGCCAGTCCGATCAGTTCGCCCTTGCCGTTGAACATCGGCGAGCCGCTGTTGCCGCCAGTGATGTCGTTGTTGGTGAGGAAGCACAGGTGCATGTCGCCGGTAGTCTTGTCGGCATATCTGCCGTAGTTGTTGCTTGAGAAGAGCTTGTGCATTTCCGGTTCGGCGAAATAGTCTATTACCTTTTCGCCCTGCTTCATCTTGGCGAGCAGGCTCGGTGCGGCGGTATAGTAGCCCGACGGTTTGCCGTTCAGCAGGAAGCCGCCCACCTGTCCGTAGCTGAGGCGCAAGGTGAAGTTGGCATCGCTATAATGCGGCATATCCTGCTCCATGCGGAGCTTTGCAGCGCAGAGATAACGCTCCTGCAGGTCGATGGAATCGGTATTCTTCTGGTATTCGCGAATCAGATCGTCCATGACAACCCTGAGGTCAAGACCCATCTTCACGCCACAGTCTTTCATAAACGACTTCTTGTTAGGATAAATCTTCAGGTCCTTCTTCATGAGCATGGTCTTGTCCCATACGTAATCAACGTAGCGGGCGCAGTCGCCATCGAAATCCTTGTCGATGGTGGTATAGAATTCGGGCAGATATTTGGCATCCACCATGTCCCTGTAGTTCTTCAGCAGTACGGCGTACACCTCTTTGTCGGTGGCTTTGTCCCATTCCTCGCTGTTATCGTCGAAAAGCATGTACATCTTCTTCGGTTTGTCTTCCGGTCCGTTCATCTTCATGCCGGTGTGTACCTTTAATGCCCTTGTGGTAAGCTCGTTGGTACGCATGAAAGTCTCTCTGAAGATCGTATACGTCTTCATGATGGCAAGGCGCTCGTTGTATAGCGACTCCATCTTGTCGAAGTCGAGCAAGCCCTTCATGTAGCCCGTGGAGTCCTGATAGTGGCGTATCTTGCTCTCGAAGTCCTGTTTCTGGCGTATCAGCTGCACGCTGTCTATGCACTTGTTCATGCCGATGGAGTTTTTCCAGTAGTTGGAGCTCTGTGCGTATTTGGAATCATACTTTATGCGCACGGCATCGTCGGCACGCATGTGGCGTATCATCACGTCCTGTTTCACGCCGCGCACCTGTGCTCTCGGCTCGTTGATGGCGTCGCGTCGCTCCCTTATGCCGTATGATGACAGGTAGCGGTTAGTGCTGCCCGGGTAGCCCATGGTCATGGAGAAGCTGCCCTCCTTGTAGCCCTCGTTCGACACCTTTGCCCACGAAGCCGGGTGGTAAGGCACGTTGCGCTCGCTGTATTCAGCCGGACCGTTGGTTTCGGGGTCGGCGTAGATGCGGAACACGGAGAAGTCGCATGTCTGTCGCGGCCACATCCAGTTGTCGGTCTCGCCGCCAAACTTGCCCATCGACTTTGGCACGGTGAAGACGAGGCGCAGGTCCTTGAAGTCGCGGTAGGTGGTGGCGTAATATTGGTTGCCCTCGTAGTAGGGTTTCACTTCCAGGCGCAGCGTGCTGTCCTTCTTGTGTACCTCTTTAGACCACACGTTCTCGATGGAATCGATGAAATGTTCCTGTTCCGACGGTGTGAGCTTGTTGATGCCGAGGCTGTCCAGCTTGCCTGTAACGTCGTACTGCTCTACCATGAAGCTCACGAACATATCCTCGTTAGGCAGTTCTTCCTCGAATGATTTGGCGTAGAAGCCGTTGCGCATGTAGTCGTGTTCCACTGTAGAGTGGCTTCTTATGGCCTCGAAACCGCAGTGGTGGTTGGTGAATACCAGTCCGTCAGCAGAAACGACGACGCCCGAGCAGTAGCCGCTGAAGTTCACCACGCAGTTCTTTATGGCATTGTCACTGCTGTAGATGCCATCGTAAGGCAGTTCAAATCCCTCCGCCTTCATCTGTTCGTAGACAGCCTGTGGCAGATTGTAAAGCATCCACATGCCCTCGTCGGCTTTCGAGAAGACCGCGTAGAGCGTGAGAAGCAAAGCTAATGTTATTCTTTTCATTTCTGTATTTGTTTTTATTATTTATTATTGTTGTCAGATTATTATTTCTTCCTGAAATACCTGCCAACCACCGGGAGCGAGGCGAGAGGGAAGTCGCGTCGTACGATGACGGCGGCAAAGACAATAATGAAGAGCGTGTTTAATGCAAGTGTCGCTGGCATGGGCAACTTGGCGTTGCTCCAGCTGATGGCGGCGAAGAGCACAACGGCAAGAGCAACATAGCTCATAATGGAAGCTATGGGGTAACTGATGGGGTAGTATCGCTGTCCCACGAAATAGGAAACAAGCATTGATATGCCGTAAGCCGCAAATCCGGCCCAGGCACAAGCCATGTAGCCGAAGTGCGGAATGAGCAGCACGTCGATGGTGATGAGCGTTACGCATCCTATTCCGGAGAACCACGCTCCCCAGATGGTGCGGTCGGTGAGCTTATACCAGAACGAGAGGTTGAAGAATACGCCGAACATTATCTCTGCCGCCATCACGATGGGAACAACCTTCAGTCCTTCCCAATAGCTCCGTCCGATGATATAGCGCAGCGCGTCGATGTAACCCATCACCACAAGGAAGGCAAGGAGGGTGAATATCACGTAGTACTTCATGGCGATGGCGTAGGTGGAGCGGTTGTCGCTGTCTTTCGACTTTCCGAATACAAAAGGCTCGTAGGCAAAACGGAAAGCCTGTGTTATCATCACCATTATCATTGCTATCTTTATGCACGCCCCGTATATGCCGAGTTGCACACCTGCTTCCTGCGGCGTGCCGTTGTAGAGATAGGGGAATATTATCTGCGAGGCACACTGGTTGAGCTGACCGGCAAGTCCCATAACAAGTATGGGCCATGCGTAGGAGAGCATGCGACGGCAGATGCCGCTGTCGAAGCCCTTGCCTATGCCTCGCAGTTCCTTGTAGAGCATGAGCAGGGTGGCAACGGTACAGAAGAGGTTGATGTAGAATATCCACGCCACGTCGGGACGGAGCTGCTCGTCGTAGATGCCGAATGGATTGACGTGCAGTGCCGGCAGGATGATAAGATAAAGAATGTTGAGTGTAACGTTTAACAAGATGTTCACAATCTTCAGCGTGGCAAACTTCACCGGCTTGTGCATACACCGCAAGTATGCGAAGAGAATGGCGGAAAAGGCGTCGATGGCAACCGTTACGAAGAGCACCCACACATATTCCGGATGGTCGCCGTAGCCCATGAGAGCCGCTATCTGCTGTCTGAACGCTATCACGACGGCGCAGAACACGAGCGATGTGGCTCCCACCATGCGCAGGGTGGTGGAATATACTTTCTCGGGAGCTTCACCCTCTTTGTTCATAAAGCGGAAGAAGGTGGTCTCCATGCCGTAGGTAAGTATTATTATGAGCAGTGCGGTGTAGGCATATACATTGGTTATTACACCATACTGACCGCCTTCGGCGTTGAACTTTGCCGTCTGGATGGGCACGAGAAGGTAGTTTACAAAGCGTGCAACGATGCTGCTCAAGCCGTAGATGGCTGTATCTTTAGCCAAAGATTTCAAGTTTGCCATGATGGATGTCTGTCATTTGCTTATGCGGAGAAGAAGAAGTATGCTATTGCCACCGCAGCCACCATGCCGGCAAGGTCGGCAAGCAGTCCGCAGGTTACGGCGTGCCTTGTGTAGCGTATGCCCACGCTGCCGAAGTAGACGGCGAGGATGTAGAATGTGGTGTCTGTCGAGCCCTGGAATATGCAGCTCAGCCTGCCGGCAAAAGAGTCGGCGCCGTATGTTGTCATTGCATCCACCATCATTCCGCGTGCGCCGCTGCCCGATAGCGGTTTCATCAGCGCCGTAGGCAGTGCTCCCACGAAGTCGCTGTTGCCTCCGCATGCCTCCACGGCGGCGCGTATGCCGTCTGTTATCATGTCCATCGCTCCCGAAGCGCGGAACACTCCTATGCCCACAAGTATTGCAACGAGGTAGGGAATGATGCGCACGGCGGTCTGGAAACCGTCTTTCGCTCCGTCGATAAAGGCATCGTACACATTGACGCGCTTGCGTATGCCGGCAATTATGAACGTGACGATGATGCTCATGAGCAGAATGTTGGCTGCCGACGTGCTTACCACGTTCATCGTCTCCTTGTCCATGCGGCTGAATCCCCATATTATGGCTGCCACAAGGACGCACATAGTGCCGAGTGCGATGAGAATGGTGCGGTTAATAAGGTTGATGCGTTGATAAAGGCTTGTCACCACTATGCCGGCAAGGGTAGAAAAGAATGTGGCGAGAAGCAGGGGGACAAAGATGTCGGTAGGTTGCGCAGCCCCCATCTGTGCGCGATATACCATGATGCTTACGGGAATGATGGTTAGTCCGCTCGTGTTGAGAACGAGAAACATTATCATCGGGTTCGACGCGGTGTCCTTTTGCTTGTTCAGTTCCTGCATCTGCTCCATCGCCTTCAGTCCGAGCGGCGTTGCGGCATTGTCGAGGCCGAGCATGTTTGCCGCTATGTTCATGAAGATGGAGCCGGTGGCGGGATGTCCTTTCGGTATGTCGGGAAACAGGCGGGTGAATATCGGACTCAGCAGCCGTGCCAGTGCGTTTACCATTCCGCCGCGTTCACCTATCTTCATTATTCCGAGCCACAGCGAGAGCACGCCTGTCAGTCCGAGAGAAATCT
>CAMTJK010000153.1 GCA_947072805.1 uncultured Prevotella sp. | reverse complement strand
CATTATTCCCAAACAGATATAAGACTACTTTTACATCAATAGAATAAGAACCATACATTTATATATAAGGGAAATCTTAGTCTTATAGTGGAATAGTAACCTCTTCCATCCTCGATTTATCTTATAATGCTATTGGTATTATTTGTAAATAAATGAACTTTTTGAAACTTTTGTTTCGCTGTTTCCGAAATAAGTACTATTTTTGTACACACAAACTGCATCTATTTAAACAACAAAATATAATAATCGTAAACAAATGGCTAAAGTTGTAACCTTAGGCGAGATAATGCTCCGCCTTTCACCAAACGGCAATGACCGTTTCATTCAGACAGATTCATTCCGCATTATTCCCGGCGGTGGAGAGGCAAATGTGGCAATCAGTTGTGCCAATTATGGACACGATGCTTATTTTGTGAGCAAATTGCCATCTCACGAAATAGGACAGATTGCAGTAAACTCTTTACGCAGATATGGTGTGAACACCAAATTTATTGCAAGAGGCGGCGAGCGTGTTGGTCTCTACTATGCAGAGACCGGTGCTTCAATGCGTCCTTCCAAGGTGATTTATGACCGTGCTCACAGTGCAATAGCTGAGGCTGAGCCTTCAGACTTTGACTTTGATGCAATAATGGAGGGAGCCGACTGGTTCCACTGGTCGGGCATTACTCCTGCTGTATCTGATAAAGCTGCAGAACTGACGAAGCTGGCTTGTGAGGCTGCCAAGCGTCATGGCGTAACAGTTTCTGTAGACCTTAATTTCCGCAAGAAGCTTTGGACATCAGAGAAAGCTATCTCCATCATGCGTCCGCTTATGAAATATGTAGATGTATGTATTGGTAATGAAGAAGATGCTGAACTCTGCCTCGGATTCAAGCCAGACGCTGATGTTGAAGGCGGTCAGACTGATGCTTCAGGATATGAGGGCATATTTAAGCAGATGAAAGAGGAATTTGGATTCAAGTATGTCGTTTCAACATTGCGCGAGAGTTTCTCTGCTACGTTCAATGGATGGAAGGCGCTTATCTACGACGGTAAGGAGTTCTATCAGAGCAAACGTTATGAGATAAATCCCATCATTGACCGTGTGGGCGGTGGCGACTCTTTCTCCGGTGGACTTATTCACGGACTGCTTACAAAGCCGACACAGGGCGAGGCTCTGGAATTTGCTGTAGCTGCATCGGCACTGAAGCATACTATCAACGGCGACTACAACCTTGTGAGCGTTTCTGAGGTTGAATCACTCGCAGGTGGAAATGCCAATGGTCGCGTCCAGCGTTAGTACACAACGTATTCAAAAAACAAAAGATAATGGCAAAGTTTGATAAGATAGCTGTTCTGGCAAAAATTGGTCAGACAGGAATGGTGCCCGTGTTCTATCATAAGGACGCAGAGGTGGCAAAAAAAGTAGTGAAGGCTTGTTATGACGGTGGTGTCCGCGCATTTGAGTTTACCAACCGCGGTGATTTCGCTCATGAAGTCTTCGAGGAAGTTGTTAAGTTTGCAGCAAAGGAATGCCCTGAATTGGCACTTGGTGTAGGCTCTGTTGTAGATCCTGCCACAGCCGCTCTTTATATTCAGTTGGGTGCTTGCTTTGTTGTCGGACCTTTGTTCAATCCGGAAATTTCCAAGATATGTAATCGACGTCTCGTTGCCTACACTCCCGGATGCGGAAGTGTGTCGGAAGTGGGTGCTGCACAGGAGACCGGTTGCGATTTGTGCAAGATTTTCCCCGGCGATGTGCTCGGTCCCAACCTTGTTAAGGGCTTGATGGCACCCATGCCATGGTCGAAGCTGATGGTTACCGGTGGCGTTTCGCCCGATGAGGCAAACCTTACATCATGGATTAAGGCGGGTGTATATTGCGTAGGTATGGGCTCGAAATTATTCCCGAAGGACGTAATTGCAGCAGAAAACTGGCAGGCAATTACCGACAAGTGTGTAGAAGCATTGGGTTACATTGCCAAAGCACGCGGATAATAAATATACAACAAGAGGTTCCTTGGGCATCATTATCTGCCTTTGGAACCTTTTGTTTTTTTCAGCCTGTTCACAAATAGATAGGCAACGGGTGGACGAGCTGAATGATGTTTCCTATGCCTATCGATACCGTAATCTTGATTCTACTGCTGTATTTGCCGACAAAGCCTATGCCCTGGCAGAGCATTATGGCAGCGGTCGTGCAGAGGCTTTAAACAATATGGCTTTTGTGAGCATGGCGCGTATGGATTATGAAAGGGCATCGCACCAGCTTGAAGAGGCACTATCGGCAACTGATAATCAGGTAGAACAGTTCATAAGCCATGTTATGCTGATGAGACTGTGCCAGCGAATGTCTCACAATCGCGAGTTCTACGATTATTGCGAAAGGGCAAGGACATGCCTGGCACGTATTAATGAAGAACGTGAAACGCTTCCGGAAAGAATGCGCAGACGTCTTGTGTATGCAGAAACAGAATTTGCCATAACCAATTCCGCTTATTACTATTATGTGGGGTTGGAACGGCAGTCTATTGATGCTATTGATGCCATTGATGCAAACGGACCGATAAAAAATGATACGGCGCAATATCTGAACTATCTTTATAATGTTGGCGCCGGTGGAATAATAACGGATGGAACTCAGGCATATATCAATCAGCAGGAATATGACTACCTTATCAAATGTTATTATCTTGCCAGACAACATGGATTGACATTCTTTATGGCCAATTCTCTCGAAGCTCTGTCAGAACATTTAAGTGTGCGGGAATACAGAGAAAGACTGATTTCAGACAACGCGCAAACTATATCTCTCATTCTTCCGGACAGTGTCTCACATGAGGAAGCCGCCATCTGGATGGCAGGACAAGCGCTCAACTTGTTTCAGGATTACGGCGATATCTATCAGATTGCAGGTGCTCACCGCAGTCTGGCCTCGTGCTTTATGGCTTGTGGAGACTACGAGGCGGCGTTGTATCACTTCGAAGAGGCTCTGTCAAATCCCAGGATAGAACAGGCTCCCGACCTTGTGGCAAGTATAAGGGAGCAATTGTGTATAGCATATTCGGCAATAAACGATAAGCCCGCGAGCGACAATAATCGCAACTTATACTTGGATTTGCAGGAGCAGACACGTCAGGACAAATATCTTGAATCACGAGCCGGTATTCTTGAAAAAGCCTCATCGCAGCTCAATATGATGATTGCTGCGGTGTTGTTGGCTATTATTGCCATTACGGTAATGCTGTGGGCTTTCGTGAATATGAACCGCAGGAAAAATCGGGCATCGGCAATAGACGAATTGCTGAAGCCGTTAAAAATGTGGCAGGATGCAGAACGAAAGCACGCAGACGAGATAAATGAGAGGATGGAAGAGATAAAGGAAAATTATGCCATGAGTATTACACGTATCAGACAGGGCGAGCGTCGCAGTCTTGAAAATCGTGCAAAGGTGTCACTCGTCAATAGCATAATTCCTTTTATAGACCGTATGATAAATGAAGTTGCGATGCTTTCGTCACGCAATGAGAGTAAGGAGATACGGACGAAACGTTATGAGTATATATCAGAACTTACTTCCAAAATAAATGAATACAATGATGTGCTTACGCATTGGATTCAGATGCGTCAGGGAAACATCGACTTGCATATAGGAAGCTTCCCGCTAAATACACTTTTTTCTATTGTGGCAAAAGGAAGAAGCAGTTTCCGCATGAATGGTGTAAAGCTTATTGTCAAGGAAACGGATGCTGTAGTCAAGGCAGACAAGGTTCTCACCTTGTTTATGATTAATACTCTTGCTGACAATGCCAGGAAGTTTACTTCACACGGTGGAACCGTAACCATTGATGCAGAACAAACCGATGACTATGTGGAAATATCTGTTGCCGATACGGGAAAGGGCATGACATCGGATGAACTGAACAATATATTCGAGCACAAGATATACAACGGGCATGGCTTCGGGCTCATGAATTGTCGTGGAATAATTGAGAAGTACAGAAAGATCAGCCGTATTTTTAGTGTGTGTATGATCTCTGCGGAAAGCGAGGAGGGTAGGGGCAGCCGATTCTTTTTCCGTTTGCCTAAAGGTGTTGCACGAATATTGATGGTGGCGGCTATGTTGTTCAATACAGTTTGGACCGCTTCAACTGCAGCCCAATCTTTCCGTAACGGAGAAGAGAATCTTCTCCGCCCCATTGCCGAAACCTATCTTGGTAAGGCAAAAGCATACGCCGACAGTGCTTACTTCTCAAACATTGCAGGCATGTATGAAAGTACACTCATGTTTGCCGATTCATGCAGGAAGTATCTCAATCTGCATTATGTAGAACAGAATCCCAAAGGGAAAACCCTGATGCTTGCAGAAGGCAATATGTCTGTTACACCTCCTGAAGTGGAATGGTTCCACGACAGTATCACAACAAATTACAATATCATCCTCGATATTCGCAATGAGAGTGCCGTTGCTGCACTTGCATTGCATGAATGGAGATTATACTCATATAATAATAAGGTATACACACAGCTCTTCAAGGAAATGTCGGCAGACAACACGCTTGCAGACTATTGTCGCACGATGCAGGAATCACAGACCAATAAGACTATTGCCGTCATTCTGCTTGTCTTACTTCTTGTATCCATACCGCCGGCATACTATCTCCTTTACTATCGTCACCGTCTTTATTTCAGATTTTGTGTTGAACGCATTAATGCCATCAATGATATCCTTTTGAGTGAAGATACACCGGACGAAAAGCTACGCCGCATAATGCCCTTCACCAATGAACAATATCCTTCTGATCTGCACAATGTTGTTGAACATATCATACAGGCTTTGCAGGACGCTGTTGCTCTGCATCACCGACAGTTTGTGGATATAGAAATAGCCGAGGATGAATGCAGGAGGGCAGAACTTGAAGATAACAATCTGTACATAAGCAATTCGGTTCTCGACAACTGCTTGTCGTCGTTGAAGCACGAAACAATGTATTATCCCAATCGTATAGCCCAGTTGGTTGGTGGTGCAGATGATAATCTCTCCGCCATAAGTGAGCTGGTAGCATACTATAGAGACATATATTCCATTCTAAGTGAACAGGCAATGCTTCAGACTGACAGAATGAAAATACACGTGGAACCTATTGCCTTATGCTCTGTGCTTGCTTCTGCACCCAAGGATTTGTATATTTGGGCAGACCGGAACATGTTGCTTTATATGTTTGAAATCATAGAACACAATGGCGGTTGTAGTCTTGAGAAATATGAGGTTAAACAGATTGACGACAATTATTTGCGGATTGTCATATCCATGCCGTCGTTAAAGCTCACAGCCGATGAGGCTCACAATCTTTTCAATCCGGCAGTAGGTAACATTCCGTTCCTGCTGTGCAGGCAGATTGTGCGTGACCATTCGGAGCATACCAACCGTCGAGGTTGCGGTATAATGGCAGAGATGAATAACAATGTGATTGAGATAAGCATCATAATGCCTGTAACGACAGCACGTAAGAAAACGGTTTTATCGCCACCTGATATACAAGGAACTACCGCTGACCATTCTGAAGATGGCGTATTATGTGGAGGACGTAATAATGAAGATGAAAAAAACAACTATAATAACCCCGAATGACTATGGAGAAATTTAAAATAATAATAGTGGAAGATGTGCCATTGGAGCTTAAAGGTACAGAAGGCATTATACGAAATGACATTCCGGAAGCTGAAATAATAGGAACAGCCGACAGCGAACAGGCTTATTGGCGGCTGATTAAACAGGAACGTCCGGACCTTGTGCTGCTCGACTTGGGTCTTGGCGGTTCTACAACAGTCGGTGTAGAGATTTGCAGACAAACCAAAGCTGCATATCCGACCATAAGGGTTCTTATTTTTACCGGTGAAATTCTCAATGAGAAGTTGTGGGTAGACGTTCTCGATGCCGGTGCAGACGGCATAATCCTTAAGAGCGGCGAATTGCTTACACGTGGTGATGTGCGCAGTGTAATGGAAGGCAAACGCATGGTTTTCAACCAACCTATACTTGAAAAAATCGTAGATAGGTTCAAGCACGCCGTCAATGTCCAGTTGTCCAGACAGGAGGCGTTTATCAATTACGAAATAGACGATTATGACGAGCGATTTCTCCGTCACCTTGCTCTTGGATACACAAAAGAACAGATAACCAACCTGCGTGGTATGCCCTTTGGGGTGAAGAGTCTTGAAAAACGGCAGAACGAACTCATACAGAAGCTTTTCCCCGACGGTAATGGAGGCATGAATATAAATGCAACGCGTCTTGTAGTGCGTGCTTTCGAACTGCACATTCTTGATATAGACAATCTAGAGCCTGATGAAGAATAGTCTTCAAGCCTATGTAGCTTTGGCACTTGGTATCATGGAGATAGTTCTCGTGCCGGCATCCTGGGTGTTGAGTGTGCTCATGCCCGACAGCGGTGTGCGCAGCATGCTTGGCAGTGAGGGTGTACGCTGGTTTCTTGGCAGATTCAACGACATGCTTTGTTCGCCCATTGTGGCGTGGCTTCTGTTGCTTTCAGTTGCTTATGGCTGTGCGAGTGAGAGTGGCATCTCTGCCATCTTCCGGTCTCGTAACAACCTGATGTACCGTCAGCGCATAGCCCGTACGTTTGTCTTTTGGCTTTCTGCTGGTTATGTAGCACTTATCCTTGCTCTTGCATTCATGCCCCATGCGTTGCTCATGAGCGCTTCCGGTACCCTTTTCCCATCGCCATTCAGTGCATCTCTGGTTCCGGTCATATCGTTTGGCGTATGTATTATATCTGTCGTCTATGCCATTGTTTCGGGCAGATTTCGTAGTGTCACCGATGTTTACAGGTCATTATATGCAGGTATTGCTGCTTCAGCTCCGCTTTATTTGTACTATATCCTGCTAACTCAACTATATTATTCCATCAAGTTTGTCTTCGGTTGAAACCCCAACATTTAGGTATTGCAATGTAATAAAAAACATTTTACCTTTGCACACGTGTTTATGAATAATTTGAAGATAAGATGATTAATGAATAATAATGCTGAAGAAGTGGGAAATTCATAAAGTATTTGTTTAGTTTGAGGCGCTTCCTGTATTGGAAAGGAGCATAAGGATGTCTTGTTCTCATATCTTGAAGCGCCGTGATATTAGAGGCAGGCTGTGAAGTCTGCCTTTTATAGTGAAAAGCTGCGCAAGTGACGAAATATTTTCGGAAAACGGCTCCAAACGTTAAAACAAAAACGAAAGATTTTCCATTTTGATGCTTGTATGAGAGAAAATATGTAATTTTGCATACGCAAAGCTGCATTTAACTTCGTTGAATATCGGTTGCACTCGGCATAGTATTCAAATAAGTTTGGCTCTGCACTCGTTGGCACGATATTTCGGCATAATTGCTCAAACAAGCTTGGCAAGTTATGCTCTCGATTTGTATTTGCTTTGCAGCACAACTTGGTATATTCGCTCGCAACCGGGTGATGAGCCACATTATAAATAATTGTATATGAAGACGATGGAACGTACAACAAAGACCGACCGCAACCGACGGAACAGCGAGAGCAGAATAGTCTGGCTTTGCTTGAACGTTATACCGAGTCGCGACGGAAGTGGTCCCAAGGTCAGCTTCCTGTGTTTTAAGAATTTCGTGGGGGGTAAAGGCTTTGCCGTAACACTTACACCCCCATATAGATACAAAGCCTTCCGCAGGTGTCAGACAATGGCACGGGCGGAAGGCTTTGTGCGTTTGTACTGTTTCAAAAACACTAATACATTAAAATAATAGACAATGACGAAAAAAGAGATTTATGACTCAATCAAGAACAACTTGGCTGAGCTGAGGAAGTTCTTTGCAGAAATGCCTAAAGGTGGTGACTTGCACAACCATTTGACAGGCTCTGCTTATGTTGAAACGTATTTTGAAGTCGCTTGCAAAAACAATATGTATGCAGATTTCATGGCGATGAAAATGGACAAACAACAACCTATTTCACGCAGTATAAAGTAACA
>CAMTJK010000152.1 GCA_947072805.1 uncultured Prevotella sp. | reverse complement strand
TCTTGTCGCGAGACAATTTTAAGCTTTTTTTATGTTCTTTCCATCCTCCTTTCCTATTTCCGGACTGTTGCGCAAGGCACGGCTCACGGTGGCTATGCTCACCCCGAGTTCGTGTGCAAGGTCTTTCAACGAAGTTCGATGTTTGTTGCCGGTCATTATGTTTCAGATAGTAGAATAGTTTTCAATGATTCAGCAAATATACTTAAAAACAGCAAGACGCGCAAACGTTTACGTAAGTTTTTTATTTTAATAAGGTACAAAATTATCAAATACGTCTTACCTTTGCAAGTAGAATTCAGAATGAGTAATGAATAGTTGATAATAAGTTAGTTAGAAAACAGAGGCTTAATCTTGTCGCGAGACAATTTTAAGCTTTTTTTATGTTCTTTCCATCCTCCTTTCCTGGTGCAGAGCCAGCCTTTCCTTTATCAGATATAGTATTCAGCAGAGTCCACAAGCCCTGCCCGGAGTGCATATTTCGTGGCCTCGTGCACGTTGTTCACACCGAGTTTGCGGAAAATATTCTTCCTGTGTGTGTTCACAGTGTGGAAACTTGAGAATCTCTTTTCGGCTATTTCCTTTGTCGTCATTCCGAGCGCGATATCCTTCAAAATCTCCGTTTCAGTAGGTGTAAGCTTAACCTCCTCCTCGGCGCGTGCTGATGTGGGGGCAAGTAGCAGTTCCGTCATGCGCTGGCAAATGTAACGACGGCTGTGCAGGGCGTAGTTGATGCACTCGCTTATCTCTGCGAGCGGCGATTCCTTCAGCAGTACGCTCACGCGCGGGCATACCGATATTATGCGTCTTACGAAATCGCAGGTCAGATCGACGCAGAACAATACCCACCACGCTTTAGGGAAGCGTTCGTTGAGTATTTCCAGTTCGTCGGCGTCATTGATGTCAAACAAGGTATAATCGAGCACTACCACCGCTTCCGGTTGCTTCTTCAGCATCTCAAGCAGTTCCGTCTTATCTTCAGCAGTCTGAGCTCCGCTGCCTATCATAGGATTGCATACATACATCAGTCCTGCTCTTGTAATGTCTTGATTGTCGGCTAATATAATGTCCATTGTTTTTGTGTCATGTAACTGTTTCTATCAGAAGAGTAGCTCGTCGCCCACGGTTTCGCATCCGGGGAAACCCATTTCGCGTGCCTTGTCGGGAGTCGCGGTAAAATAGGTTGCCTCGCCCTCTGTACACAGTTCTCCGTTTGAATTTTCTATCGTCACTGTTATGAAAGCTACGTTACGGCGCATTTCTCTCAACCTTGCGCGTATTGTTATCTGCGGTTCGGTGGTCATTATCGACTTGCGATATTTCACGTCGAGATGGCTTGTCACGCCCGTAGTCTGCAGCTTTCTGAACACCACCCACGAGGCGCACTCGTCTATGAGCGTAGCCTGTATGCCTCCGTGCAGCGTGTCTATCCATCCCTGATAGTGGGGTTGCGGTCTCCAGAAGCACACTATGTCGTCGCCGTCCTCGAAAAACTCCATACTGACGCCCAGCGGGTTGTCTGGGCAACACCCGAAACAGTCATATCCGGGCTTGTCTGTCCAGGGATTCTTTATTTTTCGCATATTTCTTTAATGTTGTTTGTATTGTCATCACGGCTTGCCGTCGCCACATGTGGCATGTCTGCCTCATCACAACAGTGTGATCTGCAAGCATTACAGACAAAATTATTAGCAAAGTTCTGCAAAATATTTGGGTTATGCAAGATTTTGGGATAAAAAAGCATGAAACCACAGCTCCATCTTCCTATGCCGTGAGCTGTTATGGGTTATATGTTCTTCTTCAGGCGGCGGCGAATTTCGCGCTTGTAACGTATCTTGTTAAGCTGTTCTATCACTCTTCTGCGCGAAAGTGACAGCTGATATCGGTAAACGGCGCATGCTGTAACAAAATATACAGCCACCTGCAGCCACAGCACACGGTATTCCGTCAGCACGTCATCGAGTGTTGCTCCCATGGAACTTATTCTTACAAACGCGCGCACGCCGAAAGTTGAGGGGAACAGCCACGACACGCCTTGCCAAAAGCCGGGAATGTTGCTCTGTGGCCACGACACGCCCGACATGAACAGCAATGGGACAGACAGGAAGACAACGAGCAGCATAACATTTTCGCGATAGCGAATGAGGCACGATACCGTAATGCCGAAGAAGATGCAGGCAAGCAGATATGGCACGAGCACACCTACGAGTTCGCGTGCATGGGCTATGGCGACAAATCCGAAGATACGTGGAACGATGAGAGTGAGATAGGCGGCAAGAACGGCATAAATCATAAAGTAGCACATCGTCTTTCCCGTCACTATGCGGAAGACGCCGCTATAATGGCGGCTCACTGGTATAAGTTCGCGGAAGCGGTTGTGCTCGCGTGCCGTTCCGGCGGCAAGTCCGATACCCAGCACAAGTGTCTGCTGCAATATAAGCATGAGCACGCCCGGCAATATGAAGTTGCCGTAACCACCCGTATTGTTGAATACCGGCACCTCCTCGTAGGCTAAAGGTTGCGTGGCAATATCATCTTCTCGTTCCGTCATATTGCCAAGCAACTGTACCTGTATGTCCTTGTTTATGTCCTGCGATACAAGCAGGGCTGCCTGATATACAGCCTTATACGTAAGCATGAGGCTCATGTCGCAGTATACGCGCACCGAAGTCTGCTGCATACGGTTCACTCTCGTGGAGAAGTCGGGCGGGAAATAGTATATTCCCTTCACCTCCTGTCGTCCCATAAGGGCACGGGCTTCGTCCATACTTGTTACGTGGCACTTTACATACACATCGGGGGTGGCATCGCAACGGCGGATGAAGCGCCGGCTGAGCGAACTGCCTGAATCGTCTACAACGGCAACTGGCACGTCACGCACAACCTCGTTGTTGTAAATCCATGAATACAGCAAGGGATAGACAAGCGGCACTATGATGAAGAAGATAAGCACGCCCTCGTCACGGAACACGCCTTTCATCTCCCGGAGCCACACGTGGCAGGCATCGTGCAGAGCCTCCGTCATTCTTTGCTTATATCCTTTACCATTCATTATTTTTACATATTGCTTCTGTAACAGCATCAAGCCGTAATGCAGCGCTGCCGCCTACGGTATATAGACATAGTTGAGCATGGCATTCTTCAGCTTCGGCAATACCGTCAGCGGCAAGAGCGCAAAGGCGAGCAAAGCCACCATGTGCAACCATGCATCTGCCACAGGAAAGCCGTTGAATACTGTTATCTGATAAATCATAAAATAGTGTCGGAGCGGAAAGAGCCACGCCAGCGACTGCAGTGGGGCGTCCATACCCATGACGGGAAAAGCCGAACCTGCCATCGAAAAGCTTAGCACTGCCCAAAGTGAACAGGTGCTCATAGACAGACGGAGGGAAGGTACGAGCCCAAAAAGGAATATACCGAAGCCCTGGGATGAGAGCACCGCAAGCAAGCCTAGAAGCGCAAGGCGCAACGTTCCGCCCGGATGCGGAAACTGCAACACGCCAAAGACATAATACATATATATGTATATGACGGCAAGAAACACCAGCGTCTGCGGCAGCATCTTGCCTGTCATGGCCACAAACATGTTGCCGTCGGCAGCGGAAAGCCAGTGGTGCGAACGACTGAACTTCAGTTCCGTACCTATGGAATAGGCTGTAACAAGGAAGATGAAGAGCATTATCACGCCCGGAATGAGCGTAGTGCTAAGATATATATTGTAGTTTGTCCACGGATTAGACACCTGATGAAGGTCGATGGTGATGGGTTGCAAAAACGCTTTTATCTCATTCTCAGTATATCCCTTTGCCGACATGGTAGCCATTGCCACTCCTGCAGAGCCCAGTGTAGATATGGTCTTGAGGTCACGATACAGCAAAGCTCCCGAGGTAAGTGAGGTCAGACTGTAATAAAAGGAAATCTTGGGTTGTCTGGCAGAAAGCAACTTGTCGGACGTTCCGGCTGGAATATACATAAACGCGTATATTTCGTTGTGCTGTATGGCGCGCCGAGCTTCTGCGACCGACGTATATCGGGCTATCACACGGCTTGTCTGGAAGGCGTCGAGGTTGCGCACAATCTTGCGCGAAGTGGCTGTATTGTCAAGATCTACTATTCCGATAGGCATTTCCTGCGGCTGTCCTTCCTGCATGAGCGACGTGAAAAACACCACGGCAAGCAACGGAAAGACAATCATACAGAACCAGTAAATGGGCTCGCGGACAATTATACGCAACTCGCGTCGAGCCACGTCGGCAACATTCCTTATATAGTCTCCGGCTGCCATCCTACACAGTTTGTATCCGTCTCTCTCTATACAGCATCACGCCTATCTGCCCTCTCTTATCACGAGCGACATGCCCGGTCGCAAACCTTCTATGCTGCCTGTCGGCACAGCTTTCACTTCGAAGGTCTTCAAGTCATATTGCCCTCCTGCCTTCGTCGCCTTCCATACAGCATAACTTCCTTCGTCTTTCATATAGGTTACCTTCATGCGTATGTCTTTTCCGAAAGCCGGAGCGAATGCCGTAAACTCATCGCCCACCTTCATTCCGTGAAGCTGGTCTTCGCGCACATTGAATGTTCCCCACAAGTCGGTCATCACGGAAATCGTCATTATCGGCGAACCTGTTCCTATCAACTCGCCCACCTTAGGGAACACTTCGCTCACTTCACCCTCCATCTGCGCCGTCTGCACGGTTTCGCTGATATACGAGTTCACTTCGGCCACAGCTCCCTTGGCACGGTTTACCTGTGCCTGCGCTGCCAGCTTCTCTTCGCGTCGTGCGCCGTTGCGGGCCATGTCATATTGGCTCTGCGCCGCCTTCACCTGTGCCTCCATTGCCTTGTAGTTGGCATAGGCTTCGTCTCTTTTCTGGGCTGTCATCACGCCCTCGTCAAACAGGCGTTGCACCCTGTTGTATGACTTCTCGGCTATTTCGAGTCCTGCCTTGGCTTGCTGGAGCACCTGATATGCTCCCCTCACCTGTTCGGCTCGTGCTCCTGCCTTTGCCATCTCGTCCATGGCTGCCGCCGCATCCTCTGCACTGCGGGCCTGCTGCAGCTTGGCTCGCACGTCGGGCGCATCTATAATGGCAAGCGTATCACCCACCTTCACATAGTCGCCCTCCTTGACGCGTAGTTCCAGAACGCGTCCGGGCACCTTGCTTGATACACGATACTCGGTAACTTCCACCTGACCTTGTATTATTTCCGGCTCATGTCCGAGGGTGAAATAACCTATAAGAGCCACTATCACCACCACTGCCGTAAAGGCGGCAATGGCAATCAGTATGTTGTTATGTTGTGTTTTCGCTGACATATCGTTCTGTTTGTTATTGTAATGTGCCAAGAGCCTTTTCCAGATTCACCTGACTGAGTTTAACATCGATTTCCGCATCTATCTTTTGCGAGCGTGCCTGAAGCCATGCCGTCTGTGCTTCCATCACAGTGGTAGCCTGTATGACGCCCTCCTTGAAGCCAAGGTTTGCGCACCGGAGGTTTTCTTCCGCTCGTCTGATGTTGGCGTTTGCCATCGTAAGCCTGCGTCCGGCTTCATTCACCTTGAACGAACTTTGCGTAACCTGCAATTCCACTTTCTCGCGGGCTTCGTCAAATTCGAGTGCTGCTATTGTAGTGGCGTTTTTGGCGGCACGCACCTTATAAGCCACGTCGCCCCAGTTCCATACCGGCACGCACAGGAGTACGCCAACGTTCCACACGCCGCCGAACTTGTTGTGATAGCCGTCAAATACGTTGGGATTGGTTATGGAATAGCCGCCGAAGAGTGCCACCTTCGGTAAGTTTCCTGCTTTCAGGAGGTTGGTTGCCTGTCTGCTCAGGTCTATTGTATTTTGTAAAAGACGCAATTCCGGACGGTTCTCTACTGCTGTTTCCACGCTGGCATCCACCTTTTCCGTCATCACAATTGCGATATTGTCTATATCTTCGTCGGCAAGTATTAGATTTTCGTCGAGGGGCAGACCGCATATTTGGCAAAGCAGCATGCGGGCAAGCACAAGTCCGTCTTCCACCTGGGCGAGTGTCATCTCTGCCTCGTTCACCTTTACATCCACGCTCAAGCCTTCCGAACGCGTAGCCACTCCCTCTTTCACCATTTTCGCCACGTCTGCAGAGAGTTGTCTTATAAGTGAGAGATAACTTTCGGCCAGACGCTTTTTGTGTTTGAGCGACACTACGGTCCAGTACGCCTTGTCGGCATCGTAAATCGTTGCCTGCCTCATGGCGTCGCCGCTGTTCTGCGCCATTTTCTCGCCGATATCGGCCATGCGGTTCATGGCCATGATGCTTCCTCCCATGTATATCGGCTGTGTTACCATTATCGAGCCGGCAAACATATTGCGGTTGTCTGTACGGAAGGCATCCACAATGCGTTGTCCCTGGGCGTTAAGTCCGGAGGCTACGTTGTTAAGGTGGTTATTAAGGCTGTTTGCCACGTCGTCTGCCGTCGTGCCAAGTGCCCCGAGTTGCTGTGCTATCGCCATTTTCTGGGCGTCGGTAAGTCCGGCTCCTATCGACTGCATCGTTCCGCCGATGCCTGAAGATGCGGTTGTGCCTATGTTGCTGAAGGCTGTCTTCTGGTCATTGCTTAACAATGAAATCTCACGGCTTGAGTAGACATAACCGCCCATGGCGTTTACATGGGGGAGGTATTTGGTTCGTGCAGACTTCTTCATGTTGCGTGCCATGTCACGCTTGACGTCAGCAACAGCCATCTGCTTGTTGTTGCGAAGAGCCATTGCCCTGCAACTGTCAAGGTTCAGAATGCGCTGCGCACCGGCGGTAGCGGTGATGCCCGACAACAGTATAAGTCCTATGAGGTGCTTCATATCAGACTGTATTATTTATCTGTCTGTTCACTTGTTCCAACCATTCGGCTGGTTTATTTAAAGGAGAAGGAGCGCGAGCCTATCATGTTTCCGTCTGCAAAAATGCTTACGAGATAGTTGCCTGCACTGAGAAATTCTGCCACATTCCAGTATGTGGACAGCGACAGTTCTTCGCCCGTATATTCCACGCTCTTTTTCATGGAGTATTCGAGATTGCGTCCCTCATACGTAAACGTTGCTCCGGTGCCAAGTACTGCGTTGGTCGGCGTTGTGATGCGCACATAGAATGTCTTTGAACCGTTTGCAGCCGTGACGTTTCTTGCCACGGTAAACGACACTTCTATGCTCTTGCAGTCTTTTATTTTCTTGGCTTCCTTGCCGTTTTTCTTCTTTATTGCCATTCTTATATTTGTTGCATCGAGTTGTGCGGCAATGGCAACCTTCTCCGTGAGCGATGCTTTTTCGCTGCTCAAACCGTCTATCTGTCGTGTTGCTTCGGCATATTGTCCCTTTATGCGGCTGTTCTCGTCTGCCAGCGTCTGGTTCACCCTGTTCAGCGAGTCTATTTCGAGCACATAACTGCGCAGCACGGCTCTCACTGTGGCAAGCTCTTTTTTAAGGCGTGCTATCTCTCGTGCATTTGTGCTTTTCACATTCTTCAGCTCCTCGAGCAGCTGCTGCGTGCGCATTTGTTCCTGCGTAAGCTGTGCCACTATCGAGTCATTGTTTATCTGGGTTTTCATTTCGCTGTACTGGCGTGCGAACTGTTCATATTCGTTTTCCATCTCTTTCTTGTCGAGATCTGCCAGTTCCTGCATTTCCTTGTTCACCTGTTTCTGGTGCATAAGGCTGAAAGTGAGGTAGCCTATTCCGCCTACCAAAAGTATTATCAGCACGGCGAGTGGTATGAGAATCTTCTTATTCATATTATAATAATGTACTTATCAATAAACGCTGCAAAGTTAAACGATTTTGATGAGACAACAAAGAAAATGAGATTGCTAAAGGTCTGCTTACATCTAAATTTAAGATTAAAACCGAAAATTAGAACATTTTTAGCACTATCCCACCTGTCCGTATTGTTCTAAATGTCGTTTTTTGAAAATTCTATCTAAATTTTGAAATCATAACATTCACCGGATTTCGTCAAGAAACTATGTAAAGAAAATTACAAAATATCATGTGATGCAATACGTATAACATTTATTCACTTTTATGAAAAATGTTT
>CAMTJK010000151.1 GCA_947072805.1 uncultured Prevotella sp. | reverse complement strand
AGCTATATCGCAATGAGCTCACGTACGTAATGGCAAACCGATGAAATGGTATTATTTCGCAAAACGCGTAACTCGCTGACTATCAGCGCTCCCTATTTGAGAGTAAAAACGCCAAATTTCGCGTCGTAGGTTACAAATCGAGGTTTGGGTGCCTATTAACACACGTTAAAGTAAACATTTTTCATAAAAGTAAACAAATGTTATACGCATTATATCGCACTGCTTTCCGCGGGGTATGACGACAGCTTTTGGGTCAATCCCAAGGTCAAAACAAAACTAAAAATATAACGACATCTTTAGGATTATCGTACTGTGCGGTGCCTATTCTCACAGATTTTATATACATTTGCACAAGATAACGGCAGGCGCAAAACAGCACGGCAATCCGCTTCGCACCGTCATACATGCCGCCACCGCAAGAATGCGCAACGCCACACCGGCAGGGACATGACAAAGAAAAAAGTAAGAGGTATGAATAATCAATATTCGGCACGACCATTCATCAAATGGGCAGGAGGGAAAGGGCAGTTACTGCCACAACTATTATCCGCATTCCCTAACAAGCTCCGTGATGATTGCTTTACATATGTTGAACCTTTTGTAGGTGGAGGAGCCATGTTGTTCTTCCTTCTACAACGATTCCCAAATATAAAAAGAGCCATAATCAACGATGTAAACAGCCATTTGACAGATGCTTACAATGTGGTGAAGAGCTCTCCGGATGCACTCATCGACAATTTGAAAGGCTTTGAGAATGAATATAAATCCCTTTTGAAGGAAGAATCCCGCAAAGAATTCTATCTTATGATGCGAAAAAGGTACAACAGCAGCAACCCAGGCATAGTAGAACATACAGCCTTGCTCATCTTTCTGAACAAAACATGTTTCAACGGCTTGTACCGCGAAAACTCAAAAGGAGAATTCAACGTGCCTTTCGGAAGATACACCAAACCCATCATCTGCAATGAGGATGTGATTTATGCCGACAGCATGCTTCTGAATAAATACGACGTTCAAATAATGACAGGTGATTTCTCCATGACACTTGACAGTGTAAAATATGAAAAAGATGCTGTATTTTTTTATTTCGACCCTCCATACAGACCTATCAGTTCCACTTCCAACTTCAATACGTACGTAAAAGACGGATTTGACGATAATAAGCAATGCGAACTTGCCAGCTTCTGCCATCAACTTTCAACAAAATACAACTTCTACTGGATGCTGAGTAATTCTGATTGTTCCGCAACCAATCCGCAAGACATGTTTTTTGAAGAATTATATCATGGTTTCAATATAATAAGAGTGCAAGCAATGAGGTCTATCAACTCAAATGCGGTAAAGCGAGGCAAACTAACGGAACTCCTTGTCAGGAACTATCAACATCAATGACCATCATCCTAAAGCATTAATGCTTATGAAAGCACACACGGAAGAAGAATTTATGGTTTTCATTTCACAATTATCCGAGACCAATGCGTCTCTCGGATTTTGGACAGACTTTGAGAAGATAAAACACAACGTTGCCAAGATTGAAATAAAACTGAACACACTGAACTATCTTATAGGTAAGGAAGATCTACGCAAGGCTGTAACCGAACTGTGGAACAACGACAGACGTGTATTTGACGTCCTGCAAATTCTGATAGCTTGCAGAAAGAAAGACAAGAAGAAGGTCATCAATGCCAACACGGGAATAGTATTACTAGAAAGCTATTTCACCTCCATTGACGGTATAATGGACTTTCTCACCGGCACAGGTCTTGCACATTTCCTAAAGGAAGATAATGTAAAAAACCTTGTAGATTATGTCTTTGGTGTAGAAACCGGCTTGGATTCAAATGCAAGGAAAAACAGAAGCGGCGATGCCATGGAAGATACCGTAGAATTGATAATAAAAGAAAGTGGGCTGGACTACAGGAAAGAGGTAATGTCGAAAGAATGGCAGATACTTACCAACGCACTCGGCACAGACGAGAAACGCTTTGACTTTGTCATTACAACAAAAAAGAAGAATTATCTTATGGAGGTGAACTTTTATAGCGGTGGGGGCAGCAAACTAAATGCTACAGCACGCTCTTTTACAGAAATAAACAACAAACTCCGCAATCTGACAGACTTTGAATTCGTATGGATAACTGACGGGAAAGGATGGCTGACAGCAAAGAACAAACTGCAGGAAGCATTCTACGCCATTCCAAACATGTACAATCTCACAACCATCAAGACCTTTCTGAACAAAATAAAGAATGACAATGTCTGAAATAATCCCCTTCTACAAATCGACAGACAGAGCCTTCACACTACTGAAAGGCAATACTTTCGAACTATTACCCAGCTTCAAATTCAGCTTTGACATGATATTTGCCGATCCTCCATACTTCCTTTCAAATGGAGGTATCAGCGTACAAAGTGGCAAAATAGTGTGTGTTGATAAAGGAGAATGGGATAAAAATCAACACAACGACCATATTGACGCCTTTAACATGGAATGGATATCTCTGTGCCGTGACAAACTTAAAGAAAACGGAACTATATGGGTGAGCGGTACATACCACAACATCTTCTCTGTTGCCAATGCACTCAAAACACTTGGCTTCAAGATTCTGAATGTCATAACATGGGCGAAAACAAATCCTCCTCCAAATATCTCATGCAGATATTTTACCTATAGCACTGAATTCATCATATGGGCACGGAAATACGAAAAGAAGCCGCATTACTTCAATTACGAACTGATGAAACTGCTGAACGAAAACAAACAGATGACTGACGTGTGGAGAATGCCTGCCATATCTCCCTGGGAAAAAAAACACGGAAAACATCCCACTCAAAAGCCCTTGGCACTACTTGCAAGAACAATCATGGCTTCTACCAAAACCAATGCATGGATTCTTGACCCATTTGCAGGTTCCTCCACTACCGGAATTGCAGCCAATCTTTTAGGAAGAAGATTTCTCGGAATAGAAAAGGAAGAAGAATATGCAGAAATAAGCTGCAGAAGAAGAGACGAAATTAACAACATGAACAGCCTAAAATATTACCGTTCAAAAATAAACGATATAAAGATATACGACAAGTATATCCCTGATAACGTAGTTTGTGATGAAATCAACATCGAACTGCCATTCTAATAGATATTAAAGCATAATGACAATTTTTGGCTTTAACGTTCAAAAAACGGCGTTCGCTTTGTTATCTTTGTGTTTTTCCTTAACTTTGCAGTGTAATTGACATTATAACATAATGGCGCAACGTCAGCTTCAGGTACAAAAGCAGGAACAGACATTGAAGCAAACGCAGAACTTCTCGCAACAGCAACTGCTTCAAGCACACCTCGTGGAACTGCCCATCAATCAACTGGTGGAGCGGATAAACACCGAGATGGACGACAATCCTGCACTCGAACCCTACTCGCCGGATGACGAAAACACCGCCACAACCGACAACTTCGACGACAACGGCGAAGATACAGCCGCCGAAGAAGATTTTGCCACTGCCAACGAACGGGAGGAAAGACAGTCGGCACTCGACGACGCACTGAGCAACATAGGACGGGACGACGAGGAACTGCCGGTATATCAGGGCGGAAACAACGCACAGGAAGAACGCGAAGAAATGGTGTACGGCGAATCGGTGTCATTCTACGACCAACTGAAAGAACAGATGGGCGAAACAGACATCGACGAACGACAGCGCGAAATAATGGAATACCTGATAGGCTCGCTCGACGACGACGGACTGCTTAGAAAATCGACCGACAGCATAGCCGACGAACTATCCATCTATCACGGAATGGACGTGACGGAAGACGATGTGGAGCAGGTGCTCGACATACTACAGGAGTTTGACCCGCCGGGAATAGGCGGACGCTCGCTGCAGGAATGCCTGCTGCTGCAGATAAAACGCAAACCCGACAGCAGACTGAAGCTTCTGATGCACGAAGTGATATCGCAACACTTCGGCGAATTTACCAAAAAACACTGGGACCGCATACGCAACGCCCTCTCGCTGAGCCAGCTTCAAACCGAAACACTTATCGGCGAGCTGCGCAAACTAAACCCGAAGCCGGGAGCTTCGATGGGCGAGACAATGGGCAGAAGCATGCACCAGATAACACCCGACTTCATAATAGACACACACGACGACGGCACGGTGACGTTTGTACTCAACAACGGCGACGTGCCGGAACTGCACGTGTCGCAATCTTTCGCCGACACGCTGAAGGAATATCAGGGCAACCGCGCCAACATGAGCCGGCAGATGAAGGAGGCTCTGCTCTACACTAAAAAGAAAGTGGACGCCGCACAGGGCTTCATCGAAGCGATAAAGATGCGCAAACGCACACTCTCTGCCACCATGCAGGCCATCATACACTGGCAACACCGCTTCTTTGAGGATGGCGACGAGGCATCACTGCGCCCGATGATACTCAAAGACATAGCCGAAAAGACAGGCCTCGACATCTCCACCATCTCGAGAGTGAGCAACAGCAAGTATGCACAGACACGCTGGGGCACGTTTCCGCTACGCTATTTCTTCAACGACAGCTACGTTACCGAAAGCGGCGAGGAACTGAGCACACGCAAGATAAAAGCTGCCCTGCGCGACATCATCGAGACGGAAGACAAGCGCAAACCCATGAGCGACGACGCCCTGAGGGAAGAACTCGAGCACATGGGATATCCCATAGCACGCCGCACGGTGGCAAAATACCGCGAACAGCTTGGAATACCGATAGCAAGGCTTAGAAAATGATGACAAGACAGAAGACGCTGATAATGGTTGCGCGCCTGATAAGCATGCTTTTCACGCCGTTCTACCTGCCACTGCTGGGGCTGGTGGCACTGTTCCTGTTCAGCTATCTCAGCCTGCTTCCGCTGATATACAAGCTCAGCGTCCTGCTGCTTGTATATCTTTTCACCATACTTTTCCCGACACTTCTTATCCGACTGTACCGCCATTACCAGGGATGGACACTGATAGAGCTCGGGCATAAGGAGCGCCGCATGGTGCCTTATGTCATATCAATAGTGTGTTACATCACGTGTGTGTACTTCATGAACAGCCGACACATACCGCATTTCATGGGGAGCATACTCACGGCAGCACTGCTCGTGCAGATAGCATGCGCACTGATAAACGCCTGGTGGAAGATAAGCACACACATGGCAGCCATAGGAGGAGTTGCGGGAGCCCTGTTCGCCTTTGCAGAAATATTCGGATTCAACCCGGTATGGTGGCTTTGCGTGGTGATAATACTCGCAGGAGTGCTCGGCACGAGCCGCATGATTCTGCGACAGCACACTCTGTCGCAGGTGGTGGGCGGATTCGTCGTGGGAATGCTGTTCTCCGGTGCAGCCATACTGCTGACGTGACAACAGCCAACATCCCGACTTCAACAAGAAACAACAACACCGACGTGCCAACGGCAACGCCGGCATATCAACAAACAAGTACATGAAACCAACAGTAAGCATTATCATGGGCAGCACAAGCGATCTGCCCGTTATGGAAAAGGCATGCAAGTTTCTCGACGAGATGCAAGTGCCGTTTGAAGTGAACGCCCTGTCAGCACACCGCACACCCGATGCGGTGGAGGCTTTTGCACGCAGCGCCAAAGAGCGGGGCATAAAGGTGATAATAGCCGCGGCGGGAATGGCTGCAGCACTGCCGGGCGTGATTGCAGCATCGACCACTGTGCCGGTGATTGGAGTGCCGATAAAAGGCATGCTCGACGGACTCGACGCCATGCTGAGCATCATACAGATGCCTCCGGGAATACCCGTCGCAACCGTCGGGGTGAATGCAGCACAGAACGCAGCAATACTGGCTGTGCAGATAATGGCTCTTTCGGACAGCGAACTGGCACAACGCCTCAACGACTTCAAGGGCGGACTGAAGGCAAAGATAGAGAAAGCCAACAAGGACCTGGCTGAAGTGAAATATGACTTCAAGACAAACTGACAGGCAAGACGACGCTCCCCAAATTTCACCTAAAAGCAATGGAACAACATAACATTGACCTTTTCAACTACGTACGACGCCCATCGATAGAGGTAAGCGTAGGAAACAAACCGCTCGGAGGCGGAAACGCCATAAGAATACAGTCGATGACAACCACTGCCACCGCCGATACGGAGGCAAGCGCAAGGCAGGCCGAACGCATTGCCGACGCCGGAGGCGAATATGTAAGGCTCACCACACAGGGAGTAAGGGAGGCGGAAAACCTGAAAAACATTGCCGACAGAATGGCTGCCGACGGATATGACGTGCCGCTGGTGGCTGACGTACACTTCAATCCCAATGTGGCTGACGTGGCTGCCGTACATGCCGACAAGGTGAGAATAAATCCGGGCAACTACGTAGACCCTGCTCGCACCTTCAAACAACTGGAATATACTGACGAGGAATATGCCGACGAGCTGAAAAAGATTGAACAGCGCTTCGTGCCATTCCTCAACATCTGCCGCAAGAACGCTACGGCTGTACGCATAGGCGTAAACCACGGTTCGCTCTCCGACCGCATAATGTCGCGATACGGTGATACGCCGGAGGGAATAGTCGAGAGCTGCATGGAGTTCCTGCGGATATGCAAACGCGAGAGGTTCGATAATGTGGTCATCTCCATCAAAGCCAGCAACACGGTGGTGATGGTGCGCTCCATGCGCCTGCTTGCCGCCGCCATGGAAAGCGAGGACATGCACTTCCCATTGCACCTCGGCGTGACCGAAGCCGGCGAGGGCGAGGACGGACGCATAAAGAGCGCCGTGGGAATAGGTGCCCTGCTGTGCGACGGAATAGGCGATACGATAAGGGTATCGCTTAGCGAAGAGCCCGAAGCGGAGATTCCGGTGGCACGACATCTTGTGGAATATGTCACCGCAAGGGCAGGACATACCATGATTCCGGCAATGCCATACGACGGCTTCAACTATGTCTCGCCCGAAAGGCGGCACACAACGGCGGCGGGTGGCATAGGCGGCAACAACGTGCCGGCTGTGATAATGACAGAGACAAAGCACGGAAAGGTGCCCACAACGGGCGACATGAAGCCCGAATACATCTATGTGGGAAGCGAAATACCTGCGGAGATGGCTGAAGGCGTAAGATACATAGCCGACTTCGACACCTATATGAATTACATCTCGCAGCATGACAACGCGACGGCAGCCGAACAGAAGGTGTTCCCCATCTTCCCGCATACGGCAATGCCCTTCATAGGAACCGTAGACGCCGAGGTGAAGTTTCTGGTAATGCAGTACGGCGTATGCACGGAGGAGTATGTGGCTTGCCTGAAGCACCATCCGGAGGTGGTGGCAGTGTGCATGAGCAACCATCGCAACAGGCTCGGCGAACAGCGGGCACTGATACATGAGATGACGCGCAACGGACTGAAGAACCCTGCAGTGATATGCCAGATGTACCACCACTCGGCTGACGAGAAAAGCGACTTCCAGCTGGAGGCGGCAGCAGATATGGGGGCTCTCATGTTCGACGGACTGTGTGACGGAATATGGCTCATGAACAACGGAACCCTGCCGTCGGGCGACATCTGCGACACGGCTTTCGGAATATTGCAGGCTGCACGGCTGCGCACATCGAAGACCGAGTACATCAGTTGCCCGGGATGCGGACGCACGCTCTACGATCTGCGCTCCACAATAGCACGCATCAAGGATGCCACCGCCCACATGAAGGGACTGAAGATTGGCATAATGGGATGTATAGTGAACGGTCCGGGCGAGATGGCTGACGCCGACTACGGTTACGTTGGCGCCGGACGCGGACGCATATCGCTCTACCGGCGCAAGGAGTGTGTGGCAAAGAACATTCCCGAAGCTGAAGCCGTAGAGCGGCTGCTGCAACTCATAGAAGCCGATGGCATGAAACAGCAGTAGACCATGGCTGTTTCTAAAGAGAATATACACGGGAAGTCGTTAGGAGGCTTCCCGTTTTTGTGTTTGCCGTAACGCCGTTACACATCGCCATTCGCTGCCTTGAAGAACATAATTCCATCGAAAACGCAACATAATTCCATCGAAAACGCAACGCAATTACGGCAGTAACTAACAGGCTTTGTGCGTCTTTATATAAAT
>CAMTJK010000150.1 GCA_947072805.1 uncultured Prevotella sp. | reverse complement strand
GAGAATTCTCTGTTCCACAGGAATTGCTCACTGAATGTGAGCGGCAGTTTCGAATCTACTCCGCTGAAGTCGAGGTCACGCTCCTGCAGTTCGTAGTAGTTGCGTATCATTTCGCTGTTGAAGCTGATGTTTTGCGGCAGATAGTTTATGCCGAACTCCTTGGGTAGCTTGAGCCATTTGCTCTTACCCTTCAGCTTCTTGAACGGTTCATAGGTCTTGTATACTGGAGTATAGCTGTAGTTGAGCGAGCCCCTCCACTGGTCTTCCTTTTCATATATGGTGGTCTCGCCTGTGGTATAGTTGTGCGAGTGGCTGTAGCTGAACGAGAAGTTGCCCGGATCGTATGGCATGGGATGTCGTTTTGTGTGAATGCCCACGTTGATGTTAGAGAATGACAGGTTTGTGCTTGTCTTCTTTGTCACGGCGATAGATTCTATTGAGTCGCGCTCATGTGAGTTGGCAGCCGACTCAAGGGCGTCGTCGAGATTCATGTCAGTGTCGAGCGGGTTATATTTCGGTCGTGTTTCTTCTTTTGTTACCGAATAATAGAAAGGTATCGACACCTTTGCTTTGTCCGGGAAGAACTTTCCGAGTTCAAGGTTTGCAGTCAGGCTGTATGTCTTGTAGTCATCGGTGGAGCGCGATGCAAGTCCGTCCTCCAGTCCGCCGAATCCCTCTGTCATCATTTTTCCCGTAAGGTTCACCATGCCGAAGTCAGACAGTTGCATATTGAGTGCTCCCGAGGCAGCCCATCCGCCTTTGTTGTTGAATTCCAGCAGACGCAGTTCGTTCACCCATACCTCGCCGGACTTTGTGGAGCCGGAGAGATTTCTCACACCAATCATCATGGTCTTTATCTCGCCGAGCGAAGGATTACCCATCACGCTTACCTTGTTGTTGGGTTTTTCCTTGTCGTAGTCGGAATAAATCGTAGTATATGATGCGCCGCCGGCAGCTCGTGCCTTGTTGCGTGCTTTCTTTACGTCGGTGAATAACGACATGTCGATGTCGAGCATGTTTTCTTCTGGCCATACCGCGCGGCAAGCTTCGGTAGAGTATTTGTCGTACATTCCGGCGGGAGTGAGTTTCAGCGGAATCTCGTATTCATAGTAATTGTTTTTGTAGTCGCTGCCCAGACGTATGAATACAGCCAGCTGGTCGTTCTGCAGGTTTGTTACGTCCTGTTGCATGGCGTTTGCGTGGACGAACATCTGCAGGCGTTTGTATTGTCTTAGGTCGAGAGTTGTGGTTTTGTATACAGCCTTGGCTTCGTTCTTCGACAAGTTTTTCACCGTTAGGTTCATTGCCTGCTCGTTGCTTTCCACGAGTTGTGGCTGCGATGGGTCGGTGACGCGGCTTATTCCCGGCGGCAGTACGTAGTTTACGGGCTGTTTGTCGTTATACTCTTCTATGTTTACAGCGCTTGCGTCGAGTGTTCCGGTGTTGGCAGATGTGTTGTTGCTGAGGTCCTGTTCGTATGTACGCCATTCGCCGCGCACGAGGTCGAGGCTGCCGAATCGCAGTACAATCGGCTTCTCGAAGCCTGTGAGGAACATTCTCATGAAGCGTATCGAAGTGAAGTCGTTTATGGAGCCGATGACCTTTTTGTCGGCAGTGTTGAGTGGAATGCGGAACTTGTACCAGTTTACGGTTTCGCGGTTGCCGTTGCGCAGGTGGGCTTCATACCTCCTTATGTCGGTAATGAAGTTGTTGCCTATGTTGTTTTCGTTTATATCCTCCGGGCGTATGCTCACCTTATATTGGTAGTATCGCTCATATTCGTTTAGCGTATAGTCCTGGTTTATATCCTCCACGTCGGGAGTGGTCTTATACGATGTGTCATAGCCCTCGTTGTTGCCGTCGTTGTCGGGTGAGTTGCCTTGCGGATTGTTTATTCTCTTGTATCTTTCCATTATCGACGCCTGCCGGTTGTCGAGGTCGGCACCTCTGAAATAGTGGTAGTCGTCGTTGGCGGGGTCGGTTGCCCATGCGCTTTTCACGCTGTCGTTTGTCAGGGTGGTCACAAAGTTGTTGAAGTCCGCGTAGGTAGGATAGTTTCTTTCTTCCTCATCGGTAAGTCCGTTAAGTCCCACGTCCTGCTTTTCACGCGACCCTGATGTTGTGGCGAAGGCATATGTTTGTGTTGCCTGCACCGGCACCTTACCCCATTGTGTGGTTACGAAGTTGTTGCTGCCGTCTACCGGCATGCCGCTTTCGTAGAATTTCTTGCCGTCGCGCAGTACATCTTCGCTCACCTCTCCGAGGTTGAAGTATAGGTCGCCGCCGAACGATGAAGCCTCTCCGTTCTGCCGTGAGTAGATAAAGGGGTCGAGCATCCAGAACTCTATATATTCTATGTTTGCCGTTTCGAAGTCGTTGGTGTCGAGTTTTCTCATCATGCCGCCCCATTTTCCTGCCGGGTTGGTCATTGTACCGTCGGGATTGATGTCGGTAGAGAAGTTGTACGGTCCGCGTTCCTGCGGATAATATGCCAGGTTGAGGATGGACAGGGTGGAGGTGGCTCCGTTATAGGTGCTTTGGTCGCGGTTTGGATATAGTTCGCTTACATACACTTCGCGCACGTAGTGGTTGGAGAGCTGTTTCAGGTCGCTCTTTATGTGGCTTGGTGTCAGAGAACTGCTCTTGTAGGTGAAGAGCGGGTCGATGTTGTACCAGGCCAGCAGTGAGCGGTTGAATCCGCTTGCCAGTGTTTCCTTGTCGTTCGCTTCGTTGAACATTGACGGCACGCTCGACAGTACCCACGATGTGGGCTCCGACACGTCTATGCCGTTCTTCGTGTTCTCGAAGTCGTCTATGTATGAAGCATCGTCTTGTGTGCCTCCTGCCTGTCCTGCTATGAGCTGTGCAAATTCGGTAGTAAGTGAAATCTGCGATGGCTGTGTGCAGTGCAGGAACGGTATTTTGTTGAGCATGTTGGTGAGCCATTGGCTCTCCTTTTTCCAGTTCATGTTGATGCCCCACAGCATGTTGTTGAGTGGTTCCGAGCCCATTGCCACCTTCGAGGTAAGTGCCTGTTCGTGCAGATGCTGCAATGTACCGCTCATTTGGAAGTTCTTGGAGAAGTCGTACTCCCAGTTTATTCCGAACATCGTCTTTCTCATCATTCCGTAGTCCGAGTTGCTCTCCAGACTTACGTTTATGGATGTTCCGGCGTCTATGATGCTTTGGTTGAGTATGGTCACTTCGCCGGCAGCATAGTCTACGCTGTAGTCTGATCCTTCGCTAAGCACCACACCTCCGGCTGTTACCACCACCGAGCCCTGCGGCACGTTGTATGCTCCGAGCGAGATGACGTTGGCTGCTGTACCCTTAAACTGTCCTGTGAGGATATATTTGTTCTTTTCGGCTATCTGTTTGGCTGCCGTTTTCGTTGTGTCGTACAGTTCGGTGAAGGCATATTGTCTTGCTTTATCCTCGCTAACTCCCGACCGTGTGAGGTAGTTCTTCAAATAAGAGCCGAATGGTTCGGCGGCAGGAAAGAACACCCTGCCGTTGCCTACGGTGTAGCCTTCCACGTAATCGAAGTATCCGTTGGAGTTAGCCTTGTTGTTATTGTCGAGTCTGTCTGCGCCGAGCACTCTGATGAGCGGTTTGCTCTTCACGCTGGGTTCGGGCAGATAGGTTAGATATACGCCTGCAGTGTCGCTCTGGTATTTCACATCGAGGCGGAATTTTGTCTTTTCCACTGTCGATGCGAGGTAATAGACGTTCTTCATCATCAGTTTCCAGTTAGCCATCTGCGGACTGTTGTTTGTGTTTTTCAGAGCCTTTACGAACAGCGCCTCGTTAGTGTTGGTGTTGTCAGCGGCAAATTCTCCCACCTGGTATGTCTGTCCGTTCAGTGTATACTCGAAAGCCACGGCGAGCACCTGATCACTTTGCAGAGCCGTATTGAGAGTGATGTATCCCAGGGCGGTGTTCACCTTATATTCCGATGTGTTAAGCAGTCGTGCGCTCTGCAGTTTCTCGTAGTCCACGGCACCGCGGAATCCGCTTATGGCGTCGAGCACGGTGTTTGTGCGGTCAAGCTGTCGTGCCTCCACGTAATCGTGTGTCATGGCGTAGTATTCTGTGTTGGCAGAGTTGCTCGGAGCCACATCGCCGTTGCCTCCCCACATGGGCAGGCTTACGTTCTTTCCCTCGCCGAGGTCGGCAAGAGCCACTATGTTGCGCGAGTTGCTTGTTGTTCCCGTCTTGTTTGTCACCCACACCTCTACGCGTGTTATTTTCACTCCCGTCATTATGTTGGGCAGTGTTGCCATGGCGGCGTCATAACGCTCGCGGAAGTAGTGTGCCAGGAAGAAGTGGCGGTTTTCCTCGTAGTCGGCTACGTTTATCTCGAATGGCGTCATCTGTGTACCGCCTTTCGAAGCGACGCTCTTCGATGTAGAGTTTTTCTGTGACATCACCGTCTGCAGTTTCAGTTTGCCGAATTGCAGGTCGGTTCTTATTCCGAAGAGCGACGATGCGCCCTGTATGAGTGATGAGTTGGAGGGGAAGGTTACGTTGCCCGCTTCCACGAGCTTGACAATCTCGTCTTCCTTGCCCTCGTAGGTGAGTTTTAGGTTTTTGGTATCGAAGTCGAAGGTGGCGTCGGTGTTGTAGTTGAGATTTAGGTTCACCTTGTCGCCCACCTTTCCGTTGAGGTTGAGGTTTATCTTTTCGTCGAAGTCGAAGGCGGTGGTTTTGCGGTTGCGTATTGGCAGTGACGGGTTGTCTATCTTGTTTATTGTGGCACCCACTTTCAGCTCCGCCGTACCTTGTGTCTTTATGCGTACGCCACCCGGTCCGAATATCTTTTCAGCCGGTCCGAGGTCGAACTTCATGTCTGTGAAGTCAAACTTCTCCTTTCCTTTTGCAGCCACGTTTTCTGCGTCTTTCTTGCGGAAGAACTGTTGCATGGCTTTTCGTTCGCTCCATTTACGATATTCCTCCGGTGTCATCATTACCGGCGTGTTGAGGTAGGAGTCGCCTATCTTAGAGCCGATGAAATACAAGTTCAGCGAGTCGTTGTATTCCACCTCTTGCTTTATGTTTTCTGGCATTTTCAGGTCGATGGCAGACGAGTCGAGATCTTCTGTGATCAGCGGTGCTGTTTTCTGTATCCTCCATCGTGCGTTCAGCAGCGAGTCGGGTATTGTCTCGTCGGCTGTCACAATCTTTGGCTGTGCCTTGGGTGTGGGTTTCTTGGTCGCTTTGTCGTCGTCATCGTCGGTTTGGGGCATGGCAAAGGCACCTGCGCTCACTACCATCAGTAGTAGAGCCAGTCGCAATATTAAGCTTATGTCTTTACGTTTTCCCCTCATGCTTCTTATCTTGACGTCTTCTTCTGTCGGTCCTTTCTATTTTATCTGCTTGAGAGCCAGTTTTATTACAGTCTCTACTGTGGCGTCGGGCTGTGCCTGCAGTATTTCCACCACCACTTTCTGCGACGGTGCGGGCGAGAATCCGAGCATGGTGAGTGCGCTTACGGCTTCGTCTTTCACCTCGTTGTTCACCGGAGCCGATAGTGTTCCGCCGGCGGGAATTTCCTCTGCTATGCCCAGAGCCACTATCTTGTCGCGCAGGTCCACTATTATGCGCTGTGCCGTTTTCAGTCCTATGCCCTTTATGCTCTTTATTATGCGTTCGTTGCCGGTGGAAATGCTGTTGCACAGTTCGGCAGGTGTGAGCGACGACAGCACCATGCGTGCCGTATTTGTGCCCACGCCCGATACGCTGATGAGTAGCAGGAAGAGCTCGCGCTCCTTACGGTTGGCAAAACCATATAGCGAGTAGGCATCCTCGCGTATGGCTTCATAGACGTACAGCTTTACCTCTTTTTTGCCCTGTATGGCAGAGTAAGTGTTTAGAGAAATGTTAAGTGCGTAGCCCACACCTGCGGCTTCAACCGTAGCCAAGGCGGGCGTGAGCTCTGCGAGTTCGCCTTTAATGTATTCAATCATTTTTTTACGTTTGTGTATATATACATTCAATAAAACGATGCAACACCGCTTTTTATTGTATTGCGCGTTAAGAACATGCAAAAAAGCGTGTCTGTATATATACTCCAGACCTCGTCTCTGCAGACCGGTTCCTGCCTGTTTACTTCAGGAACCGGTTGAGATTTTTTATTGCAGCGTTGAATTCTTTTGCATTCACATGATAGCCGTCCACAATGTTCAGTCTGGCGTCGGTTATCTCTATGCCGTCGCTGCTTGTCTTTTCAAGTATCGTGTCGTTGTCAAGCAGGAAGACTATACTTTCGTATTTGCTCATGGTGTGCCATTTGCGGCTTGTGCTGTCGCTCAGCAGCCGCCCCATGCTGTAGTCCGAGGGTGGGTTTGCCACGCCGAGAGCTTCCGTCATAAGTGTCGGTACTATGTCGTAGTGGGTGGTGCGGTATGTTCGTCGTCCTACGGGGCGTTCATTTCCGTTGAAATGACATATAAGCGGCACGCCAATCTGCCATATTGAGAAGTTAGAGGGATGTCCCCAGTAGTTTTTCTTGTTCTCGTTGAACTCCTGACCGTGGTCTCCTGTTATGATGACAATGGTGTTGTCAGCCACGCCGCTTTCTTCGATGGCTTTCAGAGCCTGTCCAACGAAGATGTCGGTCTGGTAGCAGCAGTTTCTGTACAGGTTGAATACGGGCGTGGGGTCTGTGTCGTTGTTGAGTTTGGTGTAGTCGATGTATTTGTCGCTTGGCGTAAACCGTGTGAGCTTGTCCTCCGGCAGTTCAAAGCTGTGTGGCAGGTCGTAGAACAGCATCGAGAAGAAAGGCTGACCGCTGCCTGCCTGTTTGTTGAGGTCGGCAATGAAGTTTTCTGTCACACGGCGGTCGCGTTCATACACCGTCGCGCCTTCTGTTGAGGTATTCACTCCTTTAATCTTGTTGAATATCACTCGTTCGAATGGAACGAAATATGAAATCTCTGCGCTTGGATATACCTGGCACCGGTAGCCCAGTTCAAGCATGCGGTCTATGAATACGGGGCTGACGTTATGTTCGTCGAATATGTCCCAATAATAGGACGGTATGGCGAAGAACAGCCCGAGCACTCCTCCTATCGTTCTGTTTGCAGAGCTTACGTGATTGTCAAACCACAGGTTGTCTTTGGCGTAGGCGTATGTGTTGGGCATACATTCGGGTGTCAGTGAACGCTTGTTCCATGAGTCAATGAGGATAAGAACGATATTCGGGCACTGCTCGCGCGACAGTTCTGCGGCGGCTTTCAGCGGATGGAGCGGATATATGATTTCTCCGCTGGCGGTTCCTATACCTTCAGAAGAAAAATGCCCGTTTGGGGGAGTAAAGCCGAGGTCACGAAGCAGTGTGCGGGCCTTGAGAGGAAAATAGTAGGGTATCATCTTCTTGCAGTTGATGACCGTCTGCTTCAAGTTGAATTCGGCATAGACAAAAAACAGATGTGCAAAAAGTGTACATGCCAATATTATGCCTGTAGCCGACCATAGTGCGCTACGTTTTACACGTTCACTGTATCTAAGAACGGCTATCCACAGACATGTACATACGGCTATGAGCAAAAGGAAAAAGGCTATTTCCTTGACATATAGCATGGTGTCGAATTTGAATATCTCGCCGGCACCATCGCTCGTGAGCATATTTATAACGAAACCGTTTATGTGGAAGCGGTAGATGTCGTAGACCTGCATGTTGAGGAATATAAAAATTGACAGGAGAGACACTCCGGCTGTCATAAGCACACCGCCTGTGCGCCGCCGCCCGAACAGTCCGAAGGGAGTGAACAACAAGAGAAACGGAACCAGTGCAAAGCAGGCAGCGTGTGACACGCACGACGTGACAAAAAACAGCCAGCCGCTGAAATCCATAATTTCCAACACGGTACTGCCTTTCATATAGAACATGAACTGGACGGCAAACAGTGCTGTTGCCGCAATAAAATATGTGAAGCCTGTCTTCATGCTCTTCTTTGTTGATGCTTTTTTCATCATTTTATTCTATATATCAGCTTTATTAAGGTAAGGACAAGTGCTGTATTACAGTATTGTCGTCCGATTACAGATACATGTATCCATGCAAAGGTAATCATATTTATTGAATTTTATAAAAAATCATGTCTCTTTCATTTGTTT
>CAMTJK010000149.1 GCA_947072805.1 uncultured Prevotella sp. | reverse complement strand
TTAACACACGTTAAAGTAAAGATTTTTCTAAAATGTTAATGAAACTATAATGATATGATTTTAGGCCCTAACAGACAATTACAGTTTGAAGAGTAAAACCATTGCTTTGTCCGCTTATGTCTGCCTAATGACATATTCGGGCTTATTTATGATTAGACACCGGACTGACATATAATAGCCTCTAAGAAGTCAAATATATCGGTCTTTTTGCATTAAAAAAGAAAAAAGCAGCAAATTAATGGTTATTTTATTGTACTTTTGCTGACATTATGGAGAAAGTGATACTTGGAATTGACCCCGGAACCAACATTATGGGCTATGGAGTTCTGAAAGTGACAGACAACAAGGCACATCTCGTCACGATGGGCGTCATAGATTTGCGTAAGTTTGGCGACGCCTATCTGAAACTCGGTCATATCTTCGAACGTGTCACCGGTATCATAGATTCTTTTCTACCAGACGAAATGGCTATAGAAGCTCCGTTTTTCGGCAAGAATGTACAGTCGATGCTGAAACTCGGACGCGCACAAGGCACAGCCATCGCTGCGGCAATACGTCACGGCGTACCAATACACGAATATGCACCGCTGAAAATAAAAATGGCAATTACCGGTCAGGGACAAGCCTCAAAGGAACAGGTGGCAGCAATGTTACAACGGATGCTGCACATCCCGAATGATGAGATGTCGGATTTCATGGATGCCACCGATGCCCTGGGAGCTGCTTATTGTCATTATCTGCAGCTTAACAGGCCCGAATCGCAAGCCCATTACAGAGGATGGAAAGACTTTGTAAACAAAAACCAGAACAGAATATGCAGAAAATAATAGAAATATCGCATGGAATAACACGTATGCCAGAGTGGCGAATGGCACAGCCTGTAGACTTCGAACTGCTTGACGGCGAACATATAGCAATAGCCGGACCCAACGGCGGAGGAAAATCGATGTTTGTCGATATCATAATAGGCAGGCATCCGCTGCTTATGAACGACCCTGTTTACGACTTCCGACCGAGCAAGAAAGAGCTTGCTGCCGACAATATAAAATATGTCACATTCCGCGATTCATATGGCGACTATGACAGTACATACTATCTGCAACAGAGATGGAACCAGCACGAAATAGACGAAAGCACGCCAAAGGTTGGCGAACTGCTCGAAAAGGCATATATGACTTCGGGAGCTGACACCGCAGAACATCGCAAAAGGCAGCAACATATATACGAATTGTTCCATCTCGAGCATCTGATGGACAAATATATTATTCTTCTTTCAAGCGGTGAACTCCGCAAGTTCCAACTGGCACGCACACTTCTGAGCACGCCCCGTGTGCTAATAATCGACAATCCCTTCATTGGTCTCGACGCAGAAACGCGCGACCAACTAAAGGACTTGCTGCGCACAATCTCGAAAGAAGGCGCACTGCAGGTGATTATTGTACTTTCCAAGACCGACGACATTCCCGATTTCATAACCCATGTTGTCGAAGTGGACAGAATGTGTGTAGGCAAAAAAGTTACGAGAGAGGAATATCTGGCTACACGCACAGCCATTCCACAAAAAGTGCTCGACGAAAAGAAAGAGGCAAGAATACTAAACCTTCCTTATCGCAACAACGATTATAACACAAAGGAAGTGGTAAGGATGAACAAGGTGAGCATAAAATACGGCGAACGTACAATACTTGACAATCTCGATTGGACCGTCATGAATGGCGAGCGGTGGGCACTGGGCGGCCAGAACGGCTCAGGCAAGAGCACTCTGCTATCGCTCGTCTGTGCTGACAATCCACAGGGCTATGCCTGCGACATTGCGCTCTTCGGGCATTCACGTGGCTCCGGTGAGAGCATTTGGGACATAAAGAAACATATCGGATATGTATCTCCGGAAATGCACAGGGCTTATCAGAAAAACATACCGTCAATACAGATTGTGGCAAGCGGTATGAACGACTCCATCGGGCTGTATGCCAAACCGCGTACAGAAGATTATGATACATGCCGAACGTGGATGGATATATTCGGTCTGGAAGGAATGTACGAACGTCCGTTCCTAAGACTATCAAGCGGCGAGCAACGACTTGTATTATTGGCAAGGGCATTCGTAAAAGACCCCGAACTGCTCATACTCGACGAACCGCTACACGGTCTTGACAACAGAAACAGACGCTTGGTAAAAGATGTTATCGAGGCGTTCTGCCAACGGCACAACAAAACCATAATCATGGTAACTCACTACGAGGAAGAAATTCCCAAGTGCATAGACAAGAGAAAGAAACTCATAAGAAACATATAATAATATGAAGAAACTCATTTTTTCAATCGTATTTGCAACCCTACCCCTCACAGGTATTATGGCACAGGAAGCTTACAACGAAATCAGAGCTAAGGCTTCGGCGGTTCTTTCCGACCCTCTTGCCAACGGTATGGTGAAAGACATCAACCGATTTAAGGTCGATGCACTTGATTATCTGCTCATCAAGATGCGTGAACAGATGCCTGATTCGAGCACCGTTTTCCTCGACAATCAAGCATTGGCAATGAACAACTTCATCAGCCTTTACATCAAAAAAATCCTCCAGTTCAAGGATATGCCAAAGGCACGCCAGATAGATATCATCCGGCTCTTCATGGATGCGTCTTATTCGAATCCTCTTTTCAACGATACCGACCAGGAACTTACTCTCGGTTACTACGTAAAAAGCGAGAGCCTCACACGGTTCTCGCTCGATACTGACTGGCAGAAAGCTGTTACTGCCATTGTTGCTTCGATGAAGGAAGAATAGCTTTCTTCACTTTTTTCCGTACTGGTAGTACCACCAATACGTCCCGGCATATTGTTTTAGCACCGCAAGTCTGCGTGCCGATGGTAATGGATACTGCTTTTCAAGGGTTTGCAAATCGTTGAAATCGGTATCCATTACTACATTGTGATAAATAATATACGGTTTGGAACGCATGTGTGTGTACAAAGTAAGAGCCTCACGGTAATGTTTTGGCAACGAATCGTTCACTTCGTAGTACAAGGGCAAAGCATGTACGAAAGCGTCCAGATTTCTGTCAAGCAGATAGCCACACAATATATAATCACGTACGGGCGGCCTCGCATAACCAAGACGTTCAATCGCTTTCAGATATTTGCTTGTCTTTATCCTACCCGAAGGCAATGCTCCGAGAAATCTGTATATGCTGTCATTGGGATACATTATGCAATGCGCTCCATCAGCAGTTGGCAGAAGGTCTTCAGAGGTTGCCCTCACCGGATATGTGAACAGTTTCTCGCCAAGTATCCCCTTCCTTGCCAGTGCATATGCCCTAAGTTGTGTCAGGCAACTGTCGGTAGCCTGTGATTCTGCACCGACAGCCAAAGCTCCGTCTGTGTCATTGTTTATCAGGCAATATTCCGCGCGCATACGATAGTGGAACACATCATTTCCGTTGCCAATCATTCCTACGCCGAAAAACATGAGCGTGAAAAGAAGCATGTTTATCCACATGTTCCTTGAAAAGAGTCCCGACGGTTTGATATCCTGATATAGCTGGATGTTACGTAGTATGCAACTCGCAAGCCACCATAGCACGAGCAAAAGAGGAAACAACCACAACCATACTCCGAAACTAAATCCCTTGTCAATGTCAGAACCTACGTCGGTTATTACTGCAAGAACGAGTAATGACGGTAAATAAGTCAAGGCGTGATACTGTCTGTCAAGACGCGTTGTGACATAAGCGCCTATCTGCAATATAAACAAGACTATGATTATTATCACACATCCCACCGTTCTGTCGTAATGGGTCAGCCCACCGCTTAGCACGTGTTGTGCCACGGCGAGTATGTCAGCCTGATAATAATATAGGTAAACAAACGAAAATACACAGAAGACAATAGCACATGCCGCTTTAACTACGGCTGTGCTATTGTTTTTATGAGGATTGTTAAAATTCATAATAAAAGAATATCTCTACTCTATTGATAATCTTTCTCTTATTCAATGATAATGATTCACTTACTAATTTTTCTTCAGAACCACAGCCGAACGTGCCGGAATATACAGTTTCAACCATTCTTTATGGTCTGCTACATACAACGGATCATAATTGGTCATGTGGGTTATGCTGTCATCTGCGAATCCATTGCCTCCGAATTCGGTTGCATCGGTGTTGAGAACGACGTCATAAGAACCTGTCGGCACAAGGAATCCATAATCAGTAAACGAGCGTGTGGGATTGAAATTGAATACGAATATCAAATCTCCACGACTGAATGCGAGAACCTGGTCACCGTCGTTATGCCATATTTCCTGCACCGGCTTGTCCTGAAAATTCCTCAAGCTCTTTATCACACCTATCATCGCACGGTCAAAATCGCCAAGATAATGGTAATCGAGTTCCTTATTGTCCACTAGATTCCATTGGCGGCGGGCATACTTGTAACTCCATCCGTTACCTTCGCGCGGGAAATCAATCCATTCGGGATGACCGAACTCATTTCCCATGAAATTAAGATAGCCACCATTTATGGCAGCAGCTGTCACCAGGCGAATCATCTTATGGAGAGCGATACCACGGTCCACCGTTCCGTTTTCATCACCTTTCTTGAAATGCCAATACATATCAGCATCAATAAGGCGGAATATGATGGTCTTGTCTCCCACGAGAGCCTGATCGTGACTCTCACAATAGCTTATTGTCTTCTCGTCGGCGCGACGGTTTTTCACTTCCCAGAATATAGAACTCGGCTTCCACTCTTCATCACGTACCTCCTTGATTGTCTTTATCCAGTAATCAGGAATATTCATTGCCATTCGGTAGTCGAATCCGTAGCCTCCGTCTTCAAACTTCGCTGCCAGTCCGGGCATTCCGCTCACTTCCTCAGCTATGGTTACAGCGTTGGGATTTACCTCATGTATCACCTTGTTGGCAAGTGTAAGGTAGCATATGGCGTTATCGTCCTCATGACCATTAAAATAGTCTCCATAACCGCAGAATGCTTCACCCAAGCCGTGGCTGTAATAAAGCATGGAAGTTACACCGTCGAAACGGAAGCCGTCAAAATGATATTCTTCTAGCCAGTACTTGCAGTTTGACAAGAGGAAATGCAACACATCGTCCTTGCCATAATCGAAACAGAGACTGTCCCATGCCGGATGCTCATGCCGGTCGCCGGGATAGAAGAACTGGTTAGGGTCGCCCGCCAGATTGCCAAGTCCTTCCACTTCGTTCTTTACAGCATGCGAGTGTACTATATCCATAATCACAGCCACTCCATTCTTGTGGGCGGTGTCAATAAGTTCCTTCAACTCCTCTGGTGTACCGAAACGGCTTGACGGTGCAAAGAACGAGCTAACATGGTATCCGAACGAGCCATAATAAGGATGTTCCTGAATAGCCATTACCTGTATGCAGTTGTATCCGGCCTTCACCACACGCGGCAGTACGTTTTCCGTAAACTCCTTATACGTACCAACTTTTTCTGCATCCTGCGACATGCCCACATGGCATTCGTAAATGAGTAGCGGTGATTTCTTCGGTTTGAAGTTCGTCTTCTTGAAGACATAAGGCTTCTCGGGGTTCCACACCTGTGCTGAGAACACTTTGGTATTGTCGTCTTGAACCACCCTGCGACACCAGGCCGGAATTCGTTCTCCTTCTCCGCCGTTCCATTTCACCTTCATCTTGTATAGGTCGCCATGCTTTATAGCCTTTTCACTGAGTTTTAACTCCCAGTTGCCAGTTCCCTCTATCCTCTTCAGTTTATATTTAGGTGTTTCCTGCCATCCGTTGAAATCACCTATCAAGTATATCTCTGTAGCATTTGGTGCCCACTCACGGAACACCCAGCCTTTTGCCAGCTTATGCAGACCGAAATACAGATGTCCGGAGGCGAAGTCTGCCAAAGTTTTCTTTCCGTTACGTGTCAGCTGGTTAATTTTCCACACTGCGTGTTCGTGACGTCCACGTATCGCATCCTCATAGGGTTCGAGCCATGAATCATTGCGTACAATTCCTATATGTTGGGGCTTTTGCGGCGTCTTCGTCTTCTTTCGTGCTGTTGAAGCAGCCTGTGGGGCTCTTGATTTCTTTTCTACCATAATTATAGTATTATGCGAGTACTTTGAATATGGCTTTCCTTATTCCTTCCTCTTCCGATATGCAGGGCGCGTGTCCATCCTGCGGAAAGAAGATGGCAAACATTCCCGGGCGACATGTTACAAGGCAGTCTGCCGTAACATCCGGTATCTTGGTTATATCCTTTGCTTCATTATATTCGGCTGCAGGCAGAGTGCAGGCGGGCGAATATCCATAAGTTTCCGATGTGGATAGAGGTATCTGTATATCAATCATCTTGTTATGTGTTTCCATCACAGCCTCCTCGGGTGTCTTGCCCTTGGCAGTGGTGATGTTTACAAACAGGTCTGCTCCCTTTATAGGGTATTTTCCCTCTTCCAGAGTTGTCAAATCATTGTTTTTGAGAAACTCTACAACATCTTTGAACAACGGGTTCAGCGACTCGTATTTGTTCAGATTGTCAAGTGTGTCAATAACCATAATAATTACTTAGATTAAAATGTTAATATTCCGTTTTTTCGGAAACATTTTCATTGTCTGCTTCGGCCTTATTTGTCTACCTGTCTTCTTCCGCGTGAATAGGTGCCTTGCGCCGTGATGTTTCCGTTGCGATCTTTCTCTACAAAGCGACCGTCCCTTCGGTCGTCATAATATGAACCTTCAAATCTGTTTCCATCCTTGTCTTCTTCAATAGCGGGTCCATTTCGTTTTCCGTTCTTGAAAGTTCCCTTAAACTTCCATCCGTCAGCATAACGCGCAATGCCCGGTCCGTCTATCTTTCCGTCCTTGAACTGACCTTCAAATACATCGCCGTTTCTCATCGTCAGTTTACCATTGCCGTTGGGCTTGTCTGCTTTCCATGTTCCCACATATTGGTTGCCGTTTTTCCATACAAGTGTCCCCTGTCCCTGTTTAGCTCCTTCAAAAAACTGTCCGGTGTACTTGTCACCGTTGGCATAGCGGAATATGCCCTCGCCAGTCCGTTCACCCTGCACATAGTCACCTTCATACACATCACCATTCCTGAAGCGATAGATTCCTCTACCATTCTGGATGTCATTGCGCCACATGCCTGTATAAGTATCACCGTCAGCATACTTGAAAGTGCCCCTTCCAGAGCGCTGGTTGTTTTCCCACTGTCCGTCGTAGGTGGAACCGTCTCCCCAATCGAAGAAGCCACGTCCGTTTTTCTTGTCATTCAGCCATTCACCTTTGTAATATGCTCCGCCGGCAAACGTATAAGTGCCTTTCCCGTTACGGTGATCCTGTTTCCAGTCACCGTCATACTTGTCACCGTTATAATAATACATTATGCCGTGACCCTGCTGGTAGTCACGAAACCATAAGCCGACGTATTTGTTGTTATTTGCAAAATAATATGTTCCCTGTCCGTGTTGTTGGTCCTGGAACCACTGTCCCTCGTATTTTTCACCATCAGAAAAAGTATAAACGCCATATCCTTGGCGTTTTCCTTTTTCATAGTTACCTTCGTACCAATTACCGTTCTTGTATACTGCCTTGCCTTTCCCCTGCGGTTTTCCGCCGACCATCTCTCCTTTATAGTCGCCACCATCTTTGGTAGTACACGAACCAAGGGTTATTTTCTGGGCACAAGCCGTTGATGCAAATATAAGGAATATGGATAATAATTTATATTTCAAGTTTTCGTAAATTTAGTTGCAATGCCAAAATTAGCAAAAAAAGCTTATCCTACCAAACGGATTAGATTTTTTAACGGATAATCGCAGGCTAACCCAATTACCCAGCAGTGTTCAAACTGTTTTGTCTCTATATCTAAAATCTTACAAACGTATTGTCGATGACATAGCTGACAATGTCAAGACGAGATGACAAACAAGATGACGAAAGACAGTACAGGCACAATACAATACGTATAACATTTATTTACTTTTATGAAAAATCTTTACTTTAACGTGTGTTAATAGGCACCCAAACCTCGATTTGTAACCTACGACGCGAAATTTGGCGATTTTACTCTCAAATAGGGAGCGCTGATAGTCAGTAAGTTACGCATTTTGCGATTTAATACCATTTCATCGGTTTGCCGTTACGTACGTGA
>CAMTJK010000148.1 GCA_947072805.1 uncultured Prevotella sp. | reverse complement strand
GCGGGCATCTTGTCTTCAACCATGTGACCGAGCTGGAGGAAGTATGTGATACCTACTGTGGCCGGCGGGTCGAAACGTTCTCCGGTCTCACCGTCATAAAGGTGTGTAGAGCAGAGATGCGGCAGTCCTGCCTTGTCTGTCCACTCGGCAAGGTCGTCGAGTTTTGCACCGTCGAAGATGGGGGTTGCAAACTTAACGCCCAAACGCTTACCTGCCGCACCGAGAATGGCCTCGAATATCTGTCCGAGGTTCATACGTGACGGCACACCAAGCGGGTTAAGCACGAGGTCTACGGGACGGCCGTCCTCAAGGAACGGCATATCCTCCTGGCGGACTACCTTTGAAACGATGCCCTTGTTTCCGTGACGACCGGCGAGCTTGTCACCTACGCCAATCTTACGTTTCTTGGCAACATATACCTTTGCCATCTGCAAAATACCTGAAGGCAGCTCGTCACCAATGGTGATGGCAAACTTCCTGCGCTTCATCTCTGCATCAAGCAACTTGTATTTCTTGAGGAAGTTGATGATAAGGCGTGCAATAAGATCGTTAGCATGCTCATCATCGGTCCAGTTGCTAATCTGTATATCTCCATATTCGAGATTCTTCAGATTGGTCATGGTAAACTTGGTGCCCTTAGTGATTATCTCCGTACCGGTATAATCCTTGACACCCTGCGAAACCTTACCTTCCGTAAGTGTAATGAGTTTCTCAACAAGAATGTCTTTCAGATCATCAACCTTTGCCTCATGCTCTTCATCTATTTTAGCAAGAATAATCTTATCCTGCTGCTTGGTCTGACGTGTCTTTATTGCACGTGCAAAGAGTTTCTTGTCTATTACTACACCTGTCAGTGACGGGTTAGCCTTGAGCGAAGAATCCTTCACATCGCCAGCCTTATCACCAAAGATGGCACGGAGAAGTTTTTCTTCCGGCGACGGGTCGCTCTCTCCCTTCGGAGAAATCTTACCTATAAGAATATCGCCCGGTTCTACACGTGCGCCGACACGGATGATACCGTTTTCGTCAAGGTCTTTTGTTGCCTCCTCGCTGACATTGGGAATATCATTGGTAAATTCCTCCACGCCACGCTTGGTTTCACGCACATCGAGAGAATACTCATCGACGTGTACAGAAGTGAGTATATCCTCACGCACAATACGCTCGTTAAGCACAATGGCGTCCTCATAGTTATAACCCTTCCACGGCATATAAGCCACAAGGAGGTTACGACCGAGTGCGAGCTCTCCGGCCTCTGTAGCATAACCTTCGGTGAGTATGTCACCCTTCTTTACGCGCTGTCCTTTATTACAGATAGGACGGAGGTCTATTGTCATGTTCTGGTTAGTGCGACGGAATTTGGAGATACGATACTCTTTAAGTGCAGGCTCGAAGCTTACAAACTCTTCTTCTTCCGTACGGTCGTAGAGAATACGTATTGTTGTTGCATCAACATATTCCACAACACCGTCACCTTCGGCTGTAATCATGGTACGAGAATCCTCACACACCTGCTTCTCAATACCGGTTCCTACAATAGGAGCTTCGTTGTGAAGCAAGGGCACTGCCTGGCGCATCATGTTCGAGCCCATCAGTGCACGGTGGGCGTCATCATGTTCAAGGAAGGGAATAAGTGAAGCAGCGATAGAAGCTATCTGCTGCGGAGAAACGTCCATCAAATCAACATCCGTTGGAGGCACAACAGGGAAGTCTGCATCCTGACGGCACTTCACGACATCGCGGATAAAAGTTCCATCGTCATTCAACGGAGCATTGCCCTGACCTATAATATGGTCTTCCTCCTCCTCTGCAGTGAGATAAACGACATCTTCGTTTTTCAAGTTTGCAACTCCGTTCTGCACCTTGCGGTAAGGAGTTTCAATGAAACCGAGCTCGTTTATCTTTGCATATACACAGAGAGAAGAGATAAGTCCGATGTTAGGACCTTCAGGACTCTCAATCGGGCAAAGACGTCCGTAGTGGGTGTAGTGAACGTCACGCACCTCAAATCCGGCACGCTCACGCGACAGACCGCCGGGGCCTAAAGCCGACAGACGACGCTTGTGTGTTACTTCCGCAAGCGGATTGGTCTGGTCCATGAACTGCGACAACGGGTTTGTTCCGAAGAACGAGTTGATGACGCTTGAAATAGTCTTGGCATTGATAAGATCTGTAGGAGTAAACACCTCGTTGTCGCGCACATTCATACGCTCGCGGATTGTTCGGCTCATACGTGCAAGACCTATTGAGAACTGATTGCTCAGCTGTTCGCCGACAGTACGTACACGACGATTCGACAAGTGGTCGATATCGTCTACCGTTGCCTTTGAGTTTATAAGCTGGATGAGGTATTTGATAATCTCGATGATATCCTCTTTGGTGAGCACTCTCACGTCCATTTCGGTGTTCAAGCCGAGCTTCTTGTTGATGCGGTAACGTCCTACATCACCAAGATCATAACGTTTGTCTGAGAAGAACAGGTTCTGTATAACTTCTCTTGCGCTCGCATCGTCAGCCGGATCAGCATTACGCAACTGACGGTAGATGTACAATACAGCTTCTTTCTCAGAGTTGCTCGGGTCCTTCTGCAGCGTATTGAAGATTATAGAGTAATCCTGTGCCACAGATTCATCTCTGTGAACAAGTATTGTCTGTGCTCCACTCTCGAGGATTTCCTCCATGTTGTCTTCTGTTATCTCCGTCTCGCGCTCCATGATTACTTCATTGCGTTCGATAGAAACAACTTCTCCGGTATCTTCATCCACGAAGTCCTCGTTCCAGCTCTTCAGCACGCGTGCTGCCAGCTTTCTGCCGATGGCCTTCTTTATCGAAGACTTGTTCACCTTTATTTCCTCTGCCAGGTCGAATATCTGCAGGATATCCTTATCCGTTTCAAATCCGATTGCACGCAAAAGAGTTGTTACCGGCAATTTCTTCTTACGGTCGATGTAAGCATACATCACATTATTTATATCCGTTGCGAATTCTATCCATGAACCCTTGAACGGAATGATACGTGCAGAATAAAGCAGCGAGCCGTTTGCATGAACATTCTGTCCGAAGAATACGCCCGGCGAGCGATGCAGCTGCGACACAACGACACGCTCTGCGCCATTGATGACAAACGTACCGTTGGCTGTCATATAAGGAATAGGTCCAAGGAAGACATCCTGAATCACCATTCCGAAATCCTCATGGTCTGGATCTGTACAATACAATTTCAACTTAGCCTTCAAGGGTACGCTATATGTCAGTCCGCGCTCCAGACATTCATCTATAGAATAGCGGGGCGGGTCGATATAGTAATCCAAGAACTCAAGAACGAAATTGTTACGCGTATCGGTGATAGGGAAGTTCTCAGAGAACACCTTATACAAGCCGTCATTCTTGCGTTCTTCAGGCGGAGTGTCTAACTGTAGGAAGTCTTTGAAAGACTTTAATTGCACATCGAGAAAGTCCGGAAAGGGCATCGGATTCTTGACGCTGCCAAAGTTTACTCTGTTGTTTACTATTTTTGAAGCCATAAAATGTTTATCTTGTTTGGACCGGTAAGTCCTGATTGTCGGATTGGTCTCTATAAGACACAAAAGGTTAAGAATCTCCTACTGAGAGATTCTTAACCAAAAGTATAGTTGTGAAATTTATTATTTCAGCTCAACTACAGCACCTGCAGCCTCGATGGTCTTCTTCAGGTTCTCAGCCTCGTCCTTAGACATGCCTTCCTTCAGAGTAGAAGGAGCGCCATCAACGAGGTCCTTAGCCTCTTTCAGACCAAGACCGCAAGCTTCCTTAACAGCCTTTACAACCTGCAGTTTAGCTGCACCAGCTTCTTTCAGAACTACGTCGAAAGATGTCTTCTCCTCTGCCTCGGCAGCAGCGCCACCAGCAGCAGGACCAGCAGCAACAGCAACAGCTGCAGCAGCAGGCTCAATTCCATACTCGTCCTTCAGGACTGTTGCCAACTCGTTTACTTCCTTAACTGTAAGATTTACCAATTCTTCAGCAATAGCTTTGATATCTGCCATTTTATTCTAAATTTTAATGATTTTTTAATGTTGATTACTTAACTCTTTGTGACCTCTGTCCGGCATAAGCCAATATTTATTCAGGACGCTCGCCTAAGGTCTTCAGCACACCATGTATAGTGTTTGCGCCTGACTGTAGAGCTGAAACGACATTCTTTGCAGGAGACTGCAGCAAAGCCACAACGTCTGCGATGAGTTCGTTCTTGCTCTTGATTGCAACCAGTTCCTCAAGTTTGTCGGCACCCACAAATATGCTTTCCTCTGCGTAAGCAGCTTTCAGCGCGGGTATACCCTCTTTTGTATATTCCTTGAGCAATTTGGCGGGAGTATTGGCTGTATTTGAGAACAGCACAGCAGTATTGCCTTTCAAGCAAGCATAAAGCTTTTCGAAATCCGCATCAGCAGCCATGAGTGCTCTGTGGAGCAGAGTGTTCTTCACGACCACCATTTTTATTTCGTTCTTGAAGCACTTGCGACGGAGATTGCTTGTCTGCTCAGCATTCAGTCCGGTGATGTCCACCAGATAGAAATGCGGATATTGCTTCAACTTCTCTCCGAGTTCTACGATGATAGTATCTTTTACTTCCTTTTTCATTTTACTAAACTTTTAACGAGTTATTCAACTGATTTAGGATCTACCTTGATACCTCTACTCATAGTGCTTGAAATAAAGATACTCTTAAGATATGTACCTTTAGCGGCAGCGGGTTTGAGCTTGACGATAGTCTGAACAAACTCTTTAGCGTTTTCGTATATCTTCTCGGGGTCGAAAGAAACCTTGCCGATCGAAGCGTGCACGATACCTGCCTTATCGACCTTGAAGTCTATCTTACCCTGCTTAACCTCTTTTACTGCTTTAGCAACGTCCATAGTCACAGTGCCGCTCTTTGGGTTAGGCATAAGTCCGCGGGGACCGAGCACGCGACCGAGGGGACCGATTTTACCCATGCACGACGGCATTGTAATGATAACATCAACATCTGTCCAACCACCTTTGATTTTCTCGATATATTCATCGAGACCAACATAGTCGGCACCAGCTTCCTTAGCTGCAGCTTCAGCGTCAGGTGTACAGAGGCAGAGCACACGCGTAACCTTACCTGTTCCGTGGGGCAGTGAAACCACGCCACGTACCATTTGGTTTGCCTTACGCGGGTCAACGCCCAAGCGTACGTCAATATCAAGTGAAGCATCAAACTTGGTTGTGGTTATTTCCTTAACCAATTCTGAAGCTTCTTTCAAAGAGTATGCTTTCCCTGCTTCAACCTTATCAGCTACCAACTTTTGATTTTTTGTCAGTTTACTCATTGTCTTAATTGAAGTTATAAATTATTTACCAGGGAACTCCCCTTGTACAGTGATACCCATACTTCTTGCTGTACCTGCAATCAGACGCATGGCTGATTCAACAGTGAAGCAATTCAAGTCGCTCATCTTGTCTTCTGCGATAGCCTTTACCTGATCCCAAGTTACGGTTGCAACCTTTTTACGGTTAGGCTGTGCAGAACCGCCCTTAACCTTGGCAGCCTCCATGAGCTGTACGGCAGCAGGAGGAGTCTTGATTACGAAGCTGAATGACTTGTCATTGTAGTAAGTGATAACAACAGGAAGAATTTTTCCTGCCTTATCCTGGGTTCTGGCGTTGAACTCTTTGCAGAATCCCATGATGTTGATACCCTTAGAACCCAGAGCAGGTCCTACTGGAGGTGAGGGATTCGCAGCGCCACCTTTAATCTGTAATTTGATTAATCCAGCAACTTCTTTAGCCATTTCTTTAATTAATAATTGATTGATTTAAAAGCCTTGAGACGTTTGTCTCAGCGACTGAACGTACAAAAGACGTCGGCGCACCGTAACAAAATTACGCCTATTCCTTTTCAACTTGCATAAAGCCGAGTTCCAACGGAGTTTTACGTCCGAAGATTTTGACCATCACCTTCAGTTTGCGTTTGTCCGCATTTACCTCTTCTATTACTCCACTGAATCCGCTGAACGGTCCTTCCGTTACCTTCACTGTCTCATCCACGCTATAGGGAACGCTCAAGTCGATGTTCTCTATTGCCGAATTATCGACATTTCCGAGTATTCGGTTGATATCCGCCTGACGAATAGGTGTGGGGTTATCCAAGCCACCCAGGAATCCCAATACATTAGGCATGAATCGCAAGGTGTGTGCCACCTCGCCCTGAAGGTTTGCCTCTATGAGCACATAACCCGGCAGAAAGAGTTTCTCCTTGATTACGCGCTTGCCGTTACGCAGCATTGCGTACTTTTCGGTAGGCAGGAGCACCTGACTAACGTTAGCCGACAATACCGAGTCGTGTTTGATTGCAGCTTCAAGATATTCCTTGACTTTTGCTTCCTTTCCACTAACGGCACGAAGAACATACCATTTCATTCCAGTTTCAGCCATCTTGAACTAAGATTTTAGGATGGATAGATAGAGGTCATTACTAACTTAAACACAGAATCCAATGCCCACACTACCAATGCAATGACAAGGGAAGCAGATAAAACAACCACTGCATTGTGTGTCAGCTCTGACCATGTTGGCCAAGTAGTCTTATGAGCAAGTTCGTCGTAACAAGCCTTGCAATAATTTACAATACTATTAAACATACGTTCTTTCTTTTTTGCACGGGATGAGAGGCTCGAACTCCCGACACCTGGTTTTGGAGACCAGTGCTCTACCAACTGAGCTAATCCCGTAAAATAGGTTTCCGCCATTCTATGACGGAAACCCCATTTGTTTCGTTTCGGCTCCGACAAATCGGAACTTCAACATATTTTTTAGTCGTCGATGATCTCTGTAATCTGACCAGCACCTACTGTACGACCACCTTCGCGGATAGCGAAACGCAGACCAACGTTCAGTGCAACAGCGTAGATAAGCTCAACAGTGATAGTTACGTTATCGCCGGGCATTACCATTTCTACGCCCTCGGGCAGAGAGATTTCACCTGTACAGTCCATAGTACGGAGGTAGAACTGGGGACGATACTTGTTTCCGAACGGAGTGTGACGTCCACCTTCTTCCTTCTTCAGAACGTAGATCTGAGCCTTGAACTTCTTGAAAGGCTTGATCTGTCCCGGATGGCAGAGCACCATACCACGCTTGATTTCCTGCTTGTCGATACCGCGGAGCAGCAAACCTACGTTATCACCTGCTTCACCTTCGTCAAGAATCTTGCGGAACATTTCAACACCGGTAACAACCGACTTCTTGTCCTCGCCGAGACCGAGCAGTTCAACTTCGTCACCAACCTTTACGCGACCTGTTTCGATACGACCTGTAGCCACAGTACCACGACCGGTGATAGAGAACACGTCCTCAACAGGCATCAAGAAAGGTTTGTCAACCTCACGCGGAGGCAGGGGGATCCAGTTATCAACAGCTTCCATGAGCTCCATAACCTTCTGTTCCCACTTCTCAACACCGTTCAGTGCGCCGAGTGCAGAACCGCGGATGATAGGAGTATTGTCGCCATCGTACTCATACTGATCGAGGAGTTCGCGCATTTCCATTTCAACGAGTTCGAGCATTTCCTCGTCCTCAACCATGTCACACTTGTTCAGGAAAACGACCAAGCGGGGAACGTTCACCTGACGAGCGAGAAGCACGTGTTCGCGAGTCTGGGGCATCGGACCGTCAGTAGCAGCAACTACGATGATAGCGCCGTCCATCTGAGCAGCACCGGTAACCATGTTCTTCACGTAGTCAGCGTGTCCCGGGCAGTCCACGTGAGCGTAGTGACGGTTAGCAGTCTCATACTCTACGTGAGCGGTGTTGATGGTGATACCGCGCTCCTTCTCTTCGGGAGCATTGTCAATCTGGTCGAAAGACTTAACTTCTGAAAGACCAGCCTTTGCCAAAACGGTTGTGATGGCAGCTGTCAGAGTTGTCTTACCATGGTCAACGTGACCGATAGTTCCAATGTTTACGTGCGGTTTGGTGCGCACAAAAGTCTCTTTAGCCATAGCTTATTGTTTATTTATTTTTTAATGAATAATCTTGATTTGGCTTTTTCGCATTAGAGCTGTAACTGAGAGTTGAACTCAGGACCTCTTCCTTACCAAGGAAGTGCTCTACCACTGAGCTATTACAGCATTCTTGAGCGGAAAACGGGGCTCAAACCCGCGACCCCCAGCTTGGAAGGCTAGTGCTCTA
>CAMTJK010000147.1 GCA_947072805.1 uncultured Prevotella sp. | reverse complement strand
AAGCGGTGTTTATATATAAATAAGGTAGAGTTCAGAGTTCCATTCTGAACTCTATTTCGTGCTTTCTCATATATCGATTCCAAAAGGCGGCGCGGCGTTTGAGGGCGTAATCCAAAGCCTCATCCACAGCGAAGCCGCGACATTCGGCATAACGCTCCACGAGCATCGTGAAGAATCGCTTTGGTCCCCAAAGACGTTTCAGGTTGTCGAGTCCCTGCTTCATTGTCACCTTGCCAAAGCGCATCCTGTTTATGTCTACGAGCGAGAAGCGGTATGTGCCGTCGGGCAGTTCGGTGAAGAGTATGTTGCCGGGCGAATAGTCGAGATGTAACACCCCGCTGTCGTGCAGAGCCGCTGTAAACGATGCAAACTGTTCCGCAAGTCGTTCGTAGGTTCCGTCGGGAGCGTTTCCTATTTCGTAGAAACGGCGTTCGTAGGGGCACTGTATGCTTACGAAATAGCTGTAGCCGAGCAGTCCGCAGGTGCGCTCCTCTATGTATGCCACGGCTTCAGGCGTCTCAAATCCGCGGTCAATGAGCATTTGCGGATAAGTGAAGGCACGCACACCCTTGGGCTTTCGCAGCGCGAGAGAGTATATGAGGCGATTGGGCAGCGCCGGTATGTGGTAACGCTTCACGTTGAAGAGCGTGGTGCCTCCGTCGGGACTGAACAGCTTTATCATGTTCCGTCCCTCATGAACGATATCTCCCTCTGTCGTGAATATCTGTGGCAGACGGCTTATGTAGTCAGAAAACTGACTGTAACGGGGGTTTATTCTTACTTTCGTCTCCATATATATAATGTATCATGAGAGAGTGTTGCATGCCTTTTTTACGGCTTCGCGCATGAAGTGTCCCTCCATCATCAGTCGGCATACCCTCCTTACGTTGTCGTGCATTGCGGCATACTGCTCTTCGGTGATGGCGGCAAGTTGCTCGTCTATGTTGTGCAGCGTGTCAATGCGTACGCCTATGTTCTCTCTCTCCACTATTTCTGCCAGAGCGGCATCCTTCCATATTGCCACCGGCAGGCCTGCGCGTATGTAGAAAGACACTTTGTGGGGTGTGTTATACCGCAGATATTCGCCGAAGTTTCCGGTGCAGCTGTCGAGCGAATCGCCGTCCCATACAAGTCCGAAGTCGGCATCTACGTTGTGTATGAACTCGTCGGCGGGCAGGAAATTGTGGAACACCACAGCCTCGCTGTCGGGCATTCCCGGCAGTCCGCTCCTGTTGCCAAATACGTGCAGACGACTCCTCTTTATCACCTCGGGCACCGCGAGCAGGAACGAGGTTTTTCTCATGGCGAGTGCTCCTGCATATACGAGACGTGCCTTGCCTTGTACGTAGGGTGTGTGGGCTTCGTTGGTGAGAGGCGACTGGTAGTCGAAGAGCTCGAGAGCACCGGTGGGCTTCTTCAGTCCGTGTTCTATGAGCCACTGCTCCATCACCTTGTTTGACGCTATCACGTAGTCGGAACACGACAGCCTTGCTATCTCCTTTTTAAGCGTGAGCTTCTTTCTTCTGAACGAACCGAGATCGTGAATGACGGTGACGGTATGTGCGCCGCGTATGGCAGCCACCTTGCAGATAAAGGCAAAATATTTCTTGATGGGATACTGCAACACAATGACATCGCCCTTTCGCACGGATACGACATACTTCACTATGCCGCATAGATTGAGCAGGAAGGTGAGCAGCTTGCTCTTGTGGAACGAGCGCGGCAAGCCGAGATTGATGCCTCCCATAGCCTCTATTATATCTTCGTTGTCGGTGCGTGCCTTGCTGCCCGAGCTTTTCAAGCCGTGATAACAGCGCGATATGTAGCAAAGTCGGTTCATTGTAAGTAGGATTATAAGGTTATTGTACGTATATTCATTCTGTCTTCTCGTGCTCTTCCTTTTCCTTCATGCGGCGGTCGTACTCTTCGTGCGTACGTTTCCATCTGTTGTGCGTCCACAGATACACCTCGGGATTTTTTCTTATCGACTGCTCGAGCATGGCGAAGAAGCGTCTCGTTATCTCAAATTCCTCCATTTCCTGCGGCTTGTCGGTAAGTTTCCGGAAGGTACACACATAGTGTCCTCTCGATGTCCGCTGCATATCGACGTAGAATACCGTATTCTTCATCTTCCGCATTATCCTCTCCGCTCCGGTAAATACGGGCGTATCGTGGTTCAGGAAGTCAAGCCAGAGGTGTATGTTCATCCATTTTGGCGACTGGTCGGCGATGTATCCGAAGAGCGACATTCTGTTTTCCCTCTTGTATTCCACCAGCTTGCGCAGTATGTCGCGTCGCTCTATGCACACGCCTCCCATGCTCTGCCTTATGTCGAGAAACAGGCGGTCGAACGCCTGACTGCTGTACAGCGGATGATAAATGAGCCCCATCACGGCCTCTTTGTGCCGCTTCATGGCGAGTCCCGTTGCCGAGAGCCACTCCCAGTTGCCGTAATGTCCGAGGATGGCGGCGCAGGGCTGTCCGCGGTCGAAGCTTTCTTCCAGTTGTTCCACGTTGCGGAACTCTATGTGGCGGAGCAGTTCGTCGCTGCTTATGGAGAGCAGCTTTATGGTTTCGTTGAGATAGTCGCAGAGAAAGTGGTAAAAGCGTTTCTCTATCCTCCTTATCTCCTTCTCACTCTTCTCGGGGAATGCCGACGTAAGGTTGCTTCTCACCAGCCGGCGCCTGTATCTCACCACGTAGTACACCACAAGATACGCAATATCAGAGAAAATATATAGTATTCTGAACGGCAGCAGTGATAGAGAATAGAACACTGCGTGGATTATTCTGTATGTCAATTCGGTCTTCTTCATCTGTTTTTAAGGTCGTTTGAGGTTATTTGCAGTATGGCTTTTCCCGTAGCCACCAGTCGCTCGGCATCGTTTCCGCCGCTTGCCGTTATGCGGTTGGCGTCAAGATCGTACACTACATATCCTGTACTGTCGGTAAGCATAAATCCGTTGTTGTATGTGTTCATGGCGGTATGTCTGGTGTATGCTGCGCTTGTCACGTCTCGGCTGAAGGTATAGTCGTCGTGTGCTATTCCCATCTGGCCGAGCAGCGTTGCAGGCAAGTCCGACTGGTTGCATATGCGGTCTATCACCGCCGGCTTCTTCACTGCTCCTCCCGTCCATATCATCGGTATATGGTAGAAGAGCATCTGCGTATTGTCCACGCCTCCGTAGTGTATGCCGTGGTCGGGCAGCAGAACGAGGAGCAGATTGTTCCACTCCGGCGTCTTCCTGAGGCGTGCTATGAAATTGCCCAGGCACTTGTCGAGATAGTTGAACGAGTTGAGCACCTCGTCGTCAAACACCTTCTGTGGCACGTCCCAGGGCTCATGACTGCTCAATGTTGAATATCCTATGATGAAAGGCTTGCTGCGCTTTGCCGTTATCATGTCGTAAAGTGTGGCAAAGGTTATGTCGTCGCGCACTCCCCACTGCGCCGATTCGCGCTCCGCCTTTGCATAGTCGTCCATCGATGTGAGCTTTGCAAAGCCTGTGGCAACGAGATATCCGCGCATGTTGGTGAAGTTGATGTCGCCGCCATACAGATATTCGGTGTCATATCCCTCGCGTGCAAGCGATGCTGCCACCGAAGGCATGGTGCGGCTCTTGTCGGGCATCTTCATCACCGAGGTGTTTGGAAACGACGGATAGCCGCTAAGCGTACACAGCGTGCCGCGGTCTGTGCGCCACGAGTTGCCGTAGCAGCGGCTGAAGAAGACGCCCTCGCGTGCGAGGCGGTTCAGATTGGGCGTGATGTCTGTGCGCCCGCCTATCTCCGTGAACACTCCGCCGCATCCTTCCATGATGATTATCACCACATTCGGTCGGCTGCTGTTGAGCAGTGTGTCGCCATCTTCGCTCGTTGCAGTGTATATCCCTTCGGTGAGGCGGCGGCATTGCTCTTCGTCGTAGTAGTTGTAGATGTCGTACTCGTCGGCTCCGTGTTCGAGCGAGGAGATAAAGCAGAACAGCGGGTTCACCGCCGCATGATTGAGAAACTGTTGCTGTGAGAAATATACCTGTCCTATGTTTGTCGTGGCATCGGTCACACCTCCCCTTATGCCTATCACCATCGGCGGCACCATTGCCAGCGCTGCCAGTGTGCCTGCCACGGCTTTCTTCAGCGACAGTGATGGCATGCCGGATGGCGTTATCCATACGTAAAGCCGGTATATAGCCCATGCCGCCAGCGCCACAGCCACGAGCCTCAGCGCCAGATACCACCACGTTACGCTTGCGGTGATGCCCTGCGGCTGTGCAAGATATGGCAGCACACTGTCGTTGAGCTTGAATCCCCAGAACTCATACAGGCTGGTATCGCTCACGAATGTCACTGCCAATACGGCTGCCACAAAGGCGTAATACACCTTTGCCACGGTGCGCCACGGCAGTCGTCTGCTTGTCCATAGCGTTGCCACGGCAAGCAGGAAGAGTGGAATGACAATGTAAATGGATGTGGAAAGGTCGAGCGACAGTCCATGCGACAACACGTCATAGAGGTCGCCCGCCGCAAACGGATGCTCCCCGCTGTGATATGCCATGAAGCACACCTTGGCAGCCAGGAAGAAAAGCAGCGTCAGAAGATACACCTTAATAATATACCAAAGCCGCTCCTTCATCGCTTAGGTCTTCTGCATTTCGTTAAGCTTCTTGTAATATCCGTCGAGAGCTATGAGTTCTTCGTGCGTACCGCGCTCCACAATGCGTCCTTCGTGTATTACGCATATCTCGTCGGCGCTGTGTATGGTAGACAGTCGGTGCGCTATGGCCACGGTGGTTCTTGTCTTCATCAGCCGTTCGAGGGCTTCCTGCACGAGTCGCTCGCTTTCCGTGTCGAGAGCCGATGTGGCTTCGTCGAGGATGAGGATGGGCGGGTTCTTCAATATGGCTCGTGCTATGCTGACGCGCTGGCGCTGTCCGCCGGAAAGGCGTCCGCCGCGGTCTCCTATTCCTGTGTCAAACTTCGCCTCGGAGTCCATTATAAAGTCGTAGGCGTTGGCTATCTTTGCAGCCTCCTCTATCTGTTCCTGTGTGGCGTTGTCCACACCGAAGGCTATATTGTTGCGGAACGAGTCGTTAAACAGTATTGCTTCCTGATTGACGTTGCCTATCAGCTGGCGCAGGTCGTGTATTCCGAGGTCCTTCACGTTTATTCCGTCTATGAGCACCTCGCCTTCCTGCACCTCGTAGTAGCGCGGTATTAGGTCTACGAGTGTAGATTTTCCTCCGCCGCTCTGTCCCACCAGTGCCACGGTCTTTCCTTTCTCTATGGTGAGGTTGATATTGCGGAGCACCCACCTTGTGCGCGACGGGTCTTCGGGATGGTAATTGTATGCAAACGACACGTTACGGAACTCTATCTGGTGCTCGAAGCTGTCTATATGCACGGGGTTCTCTTTCTCCTTGATGGGGTTTTCGGCCTTTAGAATCTTGTTCACACGGTCCATGGAAGCAAGTCCCATGGGTATGTTGTAGCTTGCCTTTGCAAACTCCTTCAACGGGTTGATGATACTGTAGAGAATGACGAGGTAATAGATGAAGGTAGGACCTGAGATGGTCGATTTGTTGAGCACGAGGATGCCGCCGAACCACAGCACGATGACAATCATCACCGTACCGAGGAATTCGCTCATGGGGTGTGCGAGCTGTATGCGTATCGTGATGTTCTTGAGTGTCTTGCGGTGCAGATTGTTTACGCGGTCAAAGCGTTCGTTCATCTTTTTCTCGGCGCAGAAGGCCTTTATTATGCGCAGTCCGCCGAGTGTCTCTTCCACCTGGCTCATGGTGTCGCTCCACAGTTCCTGCACGTTGAGCGACTGCGACTTGAGGCGTCGGCTCAGCATTCCCATGAACCATCCCATTGCGGGCACCACGGCAAGGGTGAAGAGCGTGAGCTCCCAGCTGATAAAGAACAGTGTTATCACGTAGCTTATTATGAGGATGGGGTTCTTGAAGAGCATGTCGAGCGACGACATTATAGAGTTTTCCACGAGGTTTACGTCACCCGTTATGCGTGCTATGATGTCTCCCTTGCGCTCTTCGGTGAAGAATCCGAGCGGCAGTGCGGTAATCTTGAAGTATATCATGTTGCGTATGTCGCGCACAATACCTGTACGGATGGGCACTATGAATGCGGATGCGCCGAAGTATAGTCCTGTCTTGATGAGCGTGGTAACGCAGAGAAACATGCCGATGGCGAACAGCGCGGTGAGGGCGCCCCATTGGTCTATCATCTGGCACACGTAATAGTTGAGGTTGGTGAATGCCCAGTCCTTGAAGTTGCCGTCACCCCATGCCATGGGGCTTGTCACCCTGTTCTCGTCTATCTTGAACAGGATTTGAAGGATAGGGATAAGTGCGGCGAACGAAAATATATTCATTGCTGCCGACAGGATGTTGCATACTATCGATGCTGCAAGAAACTTGCGGTAGGGCGGAAGAAACCGCCACATTATCTTCAGAAACTCTTTAAGCATAATCGTTTTGTTTGTCTTTTCATCCTCACCGTCTGCCTTTACCTTGAGTCGGTGCGGTGTCTTCATTGTTGTGTGTCACGTCATTCGGCGGTCAGCTCGCCGAATAGTGTCGCTCCGGTGCTGCTGTTTATGCGCACCCTTACTGTCTGTCCCACGTGGCAGTTGCCCTTGTCGAACACCACCATCTTGTTCTGTTCTGTGCGTCCGCACATCTGTTCGCGCGAGCGTTTGCTGAATCCCTCCACGAGCACGTCGAAGCAGCGTCCCTCGTCGCGGCGGTTGGCTTCTGCCGACAGCTGTGTCTGTAGCTTTATCAGCTCGTCGAGGCGTTTAAGCTTCACCTCTTCGGGCACGTCGTCGGGCAGATGTTTGGAGGCGTAGGTGCCGGGGCGTTCGCTGTACTTGAACATAAACGCCGAGTCGTAGCCCACTTCCTGCATTAGCGACAGCGACAGCCGGTGGTCTTCTTCGGTCTCGCTGTGATAGCCCACGAAGATATCGGTAGACAGTCCGCAGTCGGGCACTATCCTTCTGATTGCCGCCACACGGTCAAGATACCATTCGCGGGTATACTTTCTGTTCATCAGCTTCAGTATTCTGTTGCTTCCGCTCTGTACCGGCAGGTGTATGTGTCGGCACACGTTGGGTTCTTCGGCAATGACGTGCAGTGTCTCGTCGCTCATGTCCTTGGGGTGGCTGGTGGTGAAGCGCACCCTCATGCCTGTGGCTGTGCGTGCCACGAGGCGCAGCAGTTCCGGAAAGGCGAGTGTCCGGCCGTCGCCGGCTTCAAACCTGTACGAGTTCACGTTCTGTCCGAGCAGCGTCACCTCCTTGTATCCTCTGTCGCGCAGGTCGCACACTTCTCTCAGTATGCTCTCCACGTCGCGGCTGCGTTCGCGTCCTCTCGTATAGGGCACAATGCAGTAGTGGCAGAAGTTGTTGCAGCCTCTCATTATGCTCACATATCCTCCCACCCTTGCTCCGTGAAGGCGCTGCGGCACCACGTCGCGGTAGGTTTCTGATGTGGACAGCTCTATGTTGATGGCCTTATGCCCAAGTTCTGCCTGTGCCATAAGGTCGGGCAAAGAGAGATAGGCGTCGGGGCCTGCCACAAGGTCGGCGTGATGGTTGGCAAGCAGATCGTCCTTTACGCGCTCTGCCATGCATCCCAGCACACCTATAATAATATGTCTTCCGCTCTTTCGGCGGTCGGCATTGAGAGTATCCAGTCGGTTGTATATTTTCTGTTCGGCATTGTCTCTCACCGAACAGGTGTTTAGAAGTACGGCGTCGGCGTCGGAGATGTCGTTACACACTTCATATCCTGCCATCTGCATCACCGAAGCCACCACCTCCGAGTCTGCCACGTTCATCTGGCAGCCGTAGGTTTCGATAAACAGTTTTTTCATGTTTATTTATAATTTGCTGCAAAGTTAGCTTATTTTGAGTGCATTACAAAATAAAAAGTAAACTTATTGAGCCCTGTCGCTCATTGACATTATGATGATAACGACTTATATTTGTCGGGTGTTTGTCTCGTATCATAGATGACACAGCGGGCAATGTCGAGACAAAACGGGAGGCAAGACGATAGAAAAAGACTTTGATATCATGGCTGCATCCGCTTGTATCGGTCGCATGATATGGAGATTAATCCGGAACATCCTTACGCCCCGCCGAAAGGAGTGCGATTTTGATGCGTATAACATTTGTTTACTTTTTAGAAAAATCTTTACTTTAACGTGTGTTAATAGGCATCCAAACCTCGATTTG
>CAMTJK010000146.1 GCA_947072805.1 uncultured Prevotella sp. | reverse complement strand
TGCCGATTAACACACGTTAAAGTCAAGATTTTTCATAAAAGTAAATAAATGTTATGCGTATTGTTTTGCACGCTTCTCCATGGGGCGTTATGGTTGGTTTACTGTACGAAATAATTGGAATGCTATGTCGTTTAAGCCAAAATAAAGGAGAAATACGTCATGATATAATGTGAATTAATATTTTTTTAATGCGAAATTTTAGGTTGAAATAACATTTATTGCATACTTTTGCAAAAAATAAAGTAAAAGGTATAGCACCTTTTTATAATTATTAATCAAAAGAAAAAATTAAATGAAGAAAATTGCAATGTTGGTAGCTGCCTTTGCTACCTTGTGCTCCGGCAATGCCCTGGCACAGAATGTGGATCTGCCTTCTGCAGGAACGTTGAGCACTGAAGTACAGTTTAATCCGTTCGATCAGAATGGTGAGCAGTTTAAACTCGACGCTTTGAAGTTCCGTTACTTCCTGACAGATGTAGACGCTGTTAGATTGAAGCTTGGACTCAACCTCAACAACAAAAACACGGTGGATCTTTTAGAGGAACCTGCTAGCGATGCTTCTCGGTTTGATAAGGATTGCTACAATTACACTAAGGACAATAATGAGAACAGAGTAAAGAGCGGTAGCTTCTCAATAGACCTCGGTTACGAGCGTCACCTGCTTAAGGATGGTCGTCTTGACATCTATGCCGGTGCAGAATTAGGTCTCGAGTTCGGTTGGACAAAGCAGAAGGGTGTAGAAGGCTACTATTCTTACGATCCCAGCAAGTTTGATGAAGAAAACGCAAACACATATTCTTTCTTCACAAAGGAGACAGAGGTTTCTGGTGCAGTTTATGACATGACAACCAACACAATGTCTAATTTCGGTTACACACAGATTCGTGCAGGCGTGTTCACCGGCTTGGATTTCTATCTCTACAAGGGTCTTTATGTTGGTACAGAGCTTGGTCTGAAGTTCAAGACCACTTCTTACTCTGATCCTGAAGTGACTGTTACGGACAATGATCCCGAGACAGCTGCAAAAGATCATGTTAAGACAACCAAGTGGGCAAACAATGACAGCGACACTTCTCTGAAGATCTATATTGAGCCTACTATCCGTTTGGGTTGGTCATTCTAATTTTAACTCAGGTCTAAGTTGTTATCATCATAGCAATGATGAACGACTTGGGTTTTGACCAGTAATACTTTTTCAATACAAATATTAAAAAGGAGCGTAGCCGTGGGGCTGCGCTCCTTGCGTTTATCCTATACCGTTTTCATTATAAAATGGCGGCTAATACGATAATATCGACCGCTTGGGGATTATGAAATCAACCTCACGGCGTCATGATTTGGTTTCCTGTGGTAGATGATCCGCGCTTTGTTACCACGGCACGCAATATCCTTACATCGTAGACAGGACGGTCGTTGTCGTCGGTATCGGCACGCTGAATCTTCTCTACCACGTCGAGTCCCTCCGTCACTTCGCCAAACACGGTGTAGCCTCCGTCAAGATGAGGCGTGCCCCCGGTGCGGCGGTAAACAGAAGCAATCTCCGGCGGCATCTTCACGGCACCGTTGCTCGTGGTGTCGAGCCAGTTTTTCATGTATTCTATGTCGGCGGTGGAGAAGCGTTTGCCCCATACTATGTAGAAGTGGCTGCAGTTGGAACGCCGTTCGGGGTTCACTTCGTCGTCCTCGCGTGCCATGGCCACGGCGCCGCGCTTATGGAAAAGGGTAGGGTACAGAATCTCGGCGGGCAGTGTATAGCCGCAGTCGCCCTCGCCAATCTCCACTCCCGGAGGCGCCGTACGGCTGCCGGGGTCGCCGGCCTGAATCATGAAGTTGCGTATCACACGGTGAAACAGCACGCTGTCGTAGAAGTGTTCGTCGATGTGCTTCACGAAATTGTCACGGTGTATGGGTGTCTCGTTGAAGAGCACGATGCGGATGTTACCCTCGGTAGTCTCGAACAGCACCTCGGTGCGGCTTGCGCTGCTGTCGTCTGCCGCTGTTGAGCATGTGCCGGCAGCAACTCCGCACATTCCTCCGGCTGCCATCCTGCCGCCACCGGACAGCATGGGCAAAACCATCAGCAGTGCAATAAAAGGAAATGAATGCCTCATAACGTTATCTCTTATATTGTCTTAACAAGCGCAAAAATACACTTTTTCCCGGAGATAACGTTTCTCTTTTAAACCAAATCGGTCTTTGGATATTATATAAGTTTCGTATATCTGTGTGCCGGACTGCAACCGTTTCGGTGAAGGCATAGCGGGCTATGCCGAGATTGAAGCGGAAAGCAAGACAGTGCGCAGAGAGACGGAAATGAAGTAAAAAGCAAGGATAGCATTCATTTAACTATGGTATAAGTATGATGGTGAATTTTTACCCCCCCCGCTTCTTCTATATTCAGGAACACGGAGAAGCGGCTTCCTTTGCCAAGCTGTGACTTTACCTTTATCTGACCGCCGAGACGTATTATTATCGACTTGCAGATGGAAAGTCCGAGACCTGTGCCCTGCTTGAACTCATCCTTCTTATAGAAACGGCTGAACACCATCTTGCGCTCCTCGTCGGCAAGACCTATGCCCGTGTCTTCCACGTAGAGTTCCACCATGCCCGTGTCGTTGTGAACCTCCCAGCCCAGAGTTATCGACCCTTGCGGCGTAAACTTGGATGCGTTGGTAAGGAAGTTGGTAAGCACCTGACGCAGACGCGCCTCGTCCACATGTACCGTGACGTCGGTATTGTCCTTGTAGATGAATTCCAGATGTTCGGGAATCTGCAGGATGAACGTCTGGTAAACTTTGTGCATGATTTCCGATATGTTGTAAGGCTTTATAATGAATTCCATCACGCCCGACTCAATGCGCGAGACGTCGAGAATGTCGTTTATAAGCTTCAGAAGCAGTTCGTTGTTGGTGTGAATGGTCTCTATGAACATCTGCTTGTCCTCGTCGCTGTAGTCAGAATCGGGCATGGCAAGCAGGTCGGAGAATCCCACAATGGCGTTCAGCGGCGTACGTATCTCGTGGCTCATGTTGGCGAGGAACGACTCTTTGAGAGTGGCTTCCTCGGCAAGGCGTCGCGCCTCCTCGAGTTCGAGCTCACGCTCCTTTATCTCGTCAATCTTCATAATCATGCCGTATGAGCGCAGATAGTTTTTGTTCTCGTCCATTATGCCCTTTCCGCGTATCAGATACCAGTGATAAGTACCCTTGCCCGAGAAGTCGCCGCGCACTTCGGCAGCAAACTGCTCGCCGCTGTTCACTAAGTCGATACCCTTCTCGTATATTTCGCGACTGTCGGGGTGCAGCATCATTGTGAAGTCGGAGACATCGGTGGTGTGCGGTCTCTTTCCGTAGTGTTCCCAGAACGAATCGTTAAGATAGATGGTAGTACCCACGCGCTCCCATGCAAAGGTAAGGCTGTTCTGCACAGCCATGTTGAACTTTATGTTCTCCCTTTCGAGATGCCGTTGTGCTTCGGCGCGCAGGCGGCGCTCCTTGAAGACGACATATAGAAGATAGAAGAAGAGAGCGAAGAGTACTATTATCGCTGTGCCGATACAGATATAGAAAAGCAGTTTATGCCCCTCCTTCCACGAAAGGTTCACCACGTTGTAGCCTTGCGGCAGTTCGTTGAGTTTGAAGCCGTTGGCTTTGGCTACGTTCCAGTCAATGTAGTGCCTCTTTGCCGACGATACGATGCCGAAGCTCTCCGGTTTTGCACCTCGCAATATCTTCGATGCGCGTCCGGCAATGTCGCGGGCAATGTCGGAAGACGATGCAAAGTAGCCGCCGATAAAGTTGCTTCCCGGGCGTCCGAAGTCCATTCCTATGGCAGTAATCATGGCCTTGTGTCCGTTCATGCGTATCATGGCTATGGCTTCGGAGTCGTATTTCATCTGTATGTACGTCATCTTGCTGTAGTTTCTCATCACAAACATCAGGTTGTTTGCGCCCAGCGAGTCGCGTCCATCCTCCTGTGAAGTGTTCGAGGCGAGGTCGCGCAGTGAGAACGGCGTGATGGAGAACTTGTCGGCCGGCAGGTTCTTTATGGCATACAGGGAGTATTTCCAGTCGAGATTGCTCACTATGTCGTTGTGTCCCGCTATCTGTTCGGTTATGTTGCGCCGTGTGCAGCGGTCGAGATAGGTGGCGTCGAGCATGGTATAGGTTGCCCGCGACGGGGACAGGTCGGCAGTGACATAGATATTCTTCACTATGTCGATGGAATCGCGGAAACCGGTGTAGTTGGGAAACTTTTTCAGCAGTATGGGGTTGGGATAAAGCACGCCTCCGAACACCACGGGAACCTTCTTTACGAGGTCGATGCCCGTCTGCATGGCTGAATAAGAAGCCTGGTCGCCCACGGTGATGAGCAGGTCAATCTTTCCGTCTTGCAGCGCCTCTTCGAGCAGGCGTCTGCTTTCTATTATTTCGTGGTCGTGTCCCCAGCGTTCGCAACCGAGATAACAGTAGCGCAGGTTTACGTTGTCACCAAGCCTGTCAAACTCCTCCTCGAAGGTGTTGCTCATTTCGGTGTAGCTGAACTGACCTTTGTCGTGTGAATACAGTACGACGACGTTGTATTCGTGCTTCAGCATGTTCCTGTTGAGCCAAGCAATGGTTATTACTGCCGCCATTGCCATGACGGAGGCTATGATGATTCTGCTGCGTTTTCTTGTCATGTTATCTTGTTAGCGTTATGATGTGCAGCCCGGCAACCGTGTGCGTGTAGGTTGTCGGGCTGCATATTGTCAGTTGAAGAAATATTTCACGCCGATCTGCATCTGCCAGCAGTAGGCCGAGTTACGCAGATAGTCGTACGTGCTGTCTATGAGGCGCAGGTTGCCGTCGTTGTCGTTGTATGTGGACATGTTGTAGACGGGAGTGTTGTCTTTGTCCACGCTTACGCGGTTGAGCGGCTTGTAGGCAGCCGTTCTTGCCACCTTCGGAATGCCCCAGCTGTTGTTTATGAGGTTGTTGAGGTTAAGTATGTCGAAGTTGAGCTGCAGTCGGTTCACCGTCTTGCCTACCTTCAGTTTGAACTCCTGTGTGAGGCGCAGGTCTATGCGGTTGAACCAGGGGTTGAAGCCGCCGTACTGCTTGGCATATTCACCCTTGTGCGAGCTTAGGTAGGGGTCCTGTTCCACGAAGTTCCAGAAGGCATTGCGCTGCTCATCGGCGGTGAAGAGCACGTTGCCCTTCTTGTCTTTCATGTCGGCGAAAAGCAGTTCGTCCTTGTTTGAGGGAATCCATAGCAGGTCGTTGTTCACGCCGTCGTTGTTCATGTCGGTGCTGTACACGTAGCTGTATGAGCCGTTGCGGCGTCCTTCATAGAACAGCGACACGAGCGTAGACATGGACTTGCGTGCGTAGCTGAAGCGGTAGGTGGCTGAAGCAATGACGCGGTGGGGCGAGAATATGTAGCGCGAGTTGCCCACCTCGGCGTAGTTATATCCGTTTACGCTTGACAGGTTGGTCATGGCGTTTTCTATCTGGTTGCTCGACAGGCTGTTGAGCGACTTCGACACCGTATATGTATATGCAGCCATGAGGTCCAGATTCTTTATTGGCGACGCCGTAATTTGCGCCACGATGTTTGCCGTATAGCCCTTGCTTGTGTTTGTCATCACGTAGGCATATCCGTTTTCGGTATGTATGCGCTTGTTCTTTGCGCCGGGGTAGAAGAAGCGGTTGTCGTTGCCGTTGAAGCGTTTCTCCTCTACCTTTTCGCTGTCAATGTTGGCATCGTAAGCCGTGATGGCGTTGATGTCTTTTGCGAACGTTCCTTCCAGCGTAAACACGGCGTCGAAGCCTACGGGCAGTTTCCAGTCGGCAGCCAGCGTGCTCTTCCACACTTGTGGCATCTTGAAGTTGCGGTCTATGGCAACGAGGTTTGTTACGGCACCCGGTTCGGTGGGAAATTTCTTCTTCAGGTTGTCGGGCAGGTTGGGCACCACCTCTTCAAGCACTTGTTGTGGCGTGCGCACTCCGCCGGCGAGGTAGGGCAGCAGCGCGTCTTTGGCGTTGTTTACCGATACCGTAGCCTGCAGCATGCCGGAGCCTTCCTGCATCTTGCTGAGGAAGATGAGCGGGAAACGTCCGGTGAATATGCCCGAGCCACCGCGCAGACGTATGCTTCCGTCTTCTGTCAGGTCGTAGTTGAAGCCCACCCTTGGCGAGAAGAGTGCCACCGATTTGGGCCAGTTGCCGGTGTTAAGCCTTTCGCCGTTGAATTCGAGTTCAGCCACCGAGGGATTCTCGTAGCGGTGATTGGTGTACATGGGCATATCCATCCTTACGCCGTAGAGCAGGCGCAGGCGGCTGTTCACGTTCCATTCGTCCTGGGCATAGAGTGACAGGCGGTTGTATGTCACTTCCGACTTGGCGCGGTCGTCGCCGGTGAGCGAGTAGCACATGGCAAAGGCCACGGGAGCCTGCTTGTTTACGAAGTCGTCGTACGACTTATATCGGTAGTAGCCTGCTCCGTAACGCATGTAGCAGTTGGAAGCCGTTGTCGATTCGAAGCCTGCGCCTACGGTGAGGAAGTGCTTGCCGAGCGATATGTTGAAGTTGTCCACTACGTTCCAGCTCTTCTCCTTTACACCGTTGTTGTAGGCGTGCTGTTCGTAGCCGGCGTTCATGAACGGGCGGTTTGTTCCTGCCTCGTCGGGTTTGAGAATGTCTATTGTGGGGAAGTTGGCGTCACTTTCGCGGTTGTTGGCGTCGTTGAAAGTGAAGCCTGCGCGGAGCACGTTGTTCATGTTGTCGCCGAAGTGGCTGTTTATTTCAGCTGTCAGCGAGTGTACGTTGTCTTTGCGCTGCCATGTGGAGCCGCGGAACGACTGTGAGAGGTTGCTTACGGGCGCACCCAGTCCGAGCGCACCGCCCGACACGTTGTTGTCTGTCTCCATGCCTGTAAAGTTGTAGCGCAGCATGAGATGATGGCGTTCCGATATGTTCCAGTCTATGCGTGTGAGCAGACGGTAGGTATCGCTGTTGCCGTTGAAGTCGGTCCATGAGCCCGGGTCCCATCCGTACATGCTTTTCAGGTCGTTGGCAAAGAGCTCCATGTCGGCAGCCGTCACGCGCGAAATCATGTTATCGGCGTTGTCCTTGCCGTCAGCCGACAGTTTCCATCTGTGTATGGGATAAGCAGAGTGTTCGTATTCGCCGTTTACGAAGAAGAAGAGCTTGTCCTTTATTATAGGTCCGCCCAGGGTAATGCCCCAGATGTTGCGCTGGTCCTTTATGCGGTCGCCGAGGTCTTCATGGTCTATGCGGTTGCCGCGCAGGTCTTCGTTCTTGAAGAATGTGTAAGCCGAGCCCTTGAGCGTGTTTGTACCTTTCTTTGTTACGGCATTGATGCCGGCGCCCATGAAGTTGCTGTTCTTCACGTCGAAAGCCGATGTTACTATCTGTATTTCCTCTATGGCGTCGATAGAGATGGGACGGTTGTTGGCGGGCATTCTGCCTCTGTCCACTCCCATGTTGTAGTTGAAGTTGGCACCGTCAATGCTGTAATTGTTCATACCCTGGTCGCGTCCGCCGAACACGTTGCCCTGGAAGTAGGGCGAAAGGCGTGTGAGGTCGTCGAAATCGCGGCTTATGGCGGGCATCTTCACAATGTCGTCGGCAGTGATGTGCTCCGAGCCGCCGGTCTTGCGCATGTTTGCGCTGCCGCTTATCACCACTTCGGCGAGTTCGTTGCCCGCTTTCATCACCACGTCGCACGAGTACACCTCGCCGAGGTTGAGCCTCTTGATGTTCACCACACCTTTATTATAACCTACGTAAGACACTTCCATTACGTAAGGACCGCCGGGACGCAGACCGTCTATGCGGTAGGCTCCCTTATGGTTGGAGATTACGGTGTAGGTGGTACCGCTCTCTACTTCCGTGAGCTTTACTATGGCACCGGGCAGCGTCTCGTTGCCGTCGGTTGTGGTTCCAAAGATTGTTGATGTGGTGTTTTGGGCAATGGAAAACACCGAGAAAACCATCGCAAAGTACAGCATCACTGCTGACTTCCTGACTAATTGGCTGTTCATATATAATAAATAAAATGTATATTGTGGCATCAATAAAGGCGGAATCTGCTTTCTGCCGCTGCAAAACGGCTGCTGCATATCTGCCTTGGTTTTAACTTTCGGCGGAAATCAATATCGTCCGCCGTGATGTATCGCAAATACATATCTCTTCGTCAGGAAAGCCGTCCTGTACAACAGGTACTGTCACAATAGCTTAAAACGTCAGATATAGCATTCTCTGAATACGGCTTGCAAAT
>CAMTJK010000145.1 GCA_947072805.1 uncultured Prevotella sp. | reverse complement strand
ATTTTTCTAAAAAGTAAATAAATGTTATACGTACCAAATCGCCATGCACTTTGCGAAGGCGTCAGGGCAGGATTTTACCCTGAAAAACACAAGGCCGGACACGCCTTCAGACCTACGCAAGCATACGAAGCTGTGATTTCAATGTCTTTTTACCTGCTTTCCACCACATATTTACCTGCTTTCTGCCACATAAATTGCACCAAACGGGCATCGTTTGTGGATTATTTTGTACTTTTGCAACAGCGGCTTACATGCGTAAACAGCATGCAGGCTCCATCGGTACAGCCGCATCGCACAATTTATATACCATATTCTCATATAGAATGAAACGATTTCTCACCATCGCCATAATGACACTGACCCTGGCAACAGCCGCCACGGCACAGGATGCCGACAGCAAATATGCCACCGAACTGCTCAAGCCGGGTACGGAGGCACCCGATTTTACCATAGAAAACAGCACCGCCAAATACAACGGCACATCGCTGCTGTCGATGCGCGGACAATATGTGGTGCTCGACTTCTGGGCATCGTGGTGTCCTGACTGCCGCAAGGACATCGGCGAAATGCGCTCCATGTACGGCGACTTCGCTTCAGACAGCGTGGCCTTCGTCGGAATATCGTTCGACAAGGACGAAACGGCATGGCGCAAATGTGTGAACGACAGCACCATGACATGGATGCAACACAGCGAACTGAAGCCGTGGAAGGAGACACGCATATCGCAGGACTATCACATAAAGTGGATTCCGTCGATGTATCTCATCGGACCCGACGGCAAAGTGGTGCTCGCCACCGTGGAGATAAAGAAGCTGCGGAAGGCGCTCGAAGCCATTAGCACCGCGAAAAAGTAAGCCGGACATCGCTGAAGATAACACATTGAAGCCCTATATCAACCAAACAACCGAGACATCATGCCTTATAACGCCGAACAGACAATAAACGTGAGAGGACGACTGGTAAGCCTGCGCGAACCGCAGGTGATGGGAATACTCAACGTGACACCCGACTCGTTCTATGCCGGCAGCCGCAAGCAGACTGAACACGACATAGCCGAACGAGCCAACGCCATAATTGCCGAGGGCGGAACAATGATAGACGTGGGGGCTTTCTCTACAAGGCCCGGCGCTCCCGAGGTGACCGAAAGCGAAGAGATGGCGCGCCTGCGGCACGGACTGGCAATAGTAAGGCGCGAACAGCCCGACGCCATAGTGAGCGTGGACACATTCCGACCGGAAGTGGCAAGGATGGCTGTGGAGGAATATGGCGCGGACATGATAAACGACGTGTCGGAAGGAAACGTGAACGGTGCCTTCGGAGGCGCCGACGCCTACCGCACGACAACAGATACCGCCGACGGCTATCCGGAAATGTTCAGAATGGTGGCACGGCTCGGCGTTCCCTACATACTGATGTCTGTAAAACCCACGCTCATAGAGATGATGCAGGCTTTCGGCAAGGAGGTACAGCAGCTGCGCGACCTCGGCGTGAAAGACATAATACTCGACCCGGGATTCGGATTCGGCAAGACGCTGCAGCAAAACTACTCGATACTGGCATCGATGGACAGGCTGCACGAACTCAACCTGCCCGTGCTTGTGGGCGTTTCGCGCAAGTCGATGATATATAAGGTGCTGGGCGGCGGTCCCGAAGAGGCACTCAACGGCACCACCGTGCTCAACACGATGGCGCTCGAACTCGGAGCGTCGATACTGCGCGTTCACGACGTACGCGCCGCGGCAGAGGCTGTAATGATAACCGCCGCCACCGACCGCATACGCCACCGCCACAACGACAGCGGCAATAGCAACGGAGCCCACCGCCCTAACCTGAAATAAAACGTGCAAATAAGAATATATGTTTTTTGAATTTGGCATAAAGGATATAATAGACATCCTTCTCGTAGCGCTGATGCTCTACTATATCTACCGGCTGATGAAGGAGTCGCGCTCGCTCAACGTGTTCATCGGCATCATGATGTTTGTAGTGATATGGCTCTTCGTCTCGCAGATACTCGAGATGCGGCTGCTCGGCTCCATCATGAACAAGCTGGTGAGCGTGGGAGTGATAGGTCTCATAATACTCTTTCAGGAAGACATACGCAAGTTTCTGTACAATCTCGGAGCACACCAAAGGGTGAAATTCATCATGAATTTCTTTGCCGCCGAAAAGTCTGACAGCAAAGAGAAGGACAAGGAGACGATAATGCAGATAGTGCTGGCATGCCTGAGCATGAGCAAACGCAAGGTGGGAGCACTCATCGTGCTGGAACGACAGGCACCGCTCGACGATATTGTCTCTACCGGCGACGTGATAGACGCCAATATCAACCAGCGCCTCATCGAAAACATCTTCTTCAAGAACTCTCCGCTGCACGACGGCGCAATGGTAATATCCGGCAAGAGGATAAAGGCTGCCGGATGCATTCTGCCGGTATCACACAATACCGACATTCCCAAAGACCTCGGACTGCGACACCGCGCCGCAATGGGAATATCGCAGGAATGTGACGCCATAGCCGTAGTGGTGTCGGAAGAGACCGGAGGCATCTCTGTAGCCATAAAAGGCAACTTCCAACTGAGGCTCTCGGCTGAAAAACTGGAAAGCATTCTTACCGAACAGCTGTAGAAGGCAAGGCACAAGCAGCAACAATACAGGGCGAGAAAGAAACAGACATACATTATTATATATATAACAGAACGACAAACTAAAATGACACAGGAAGAAAAGACACAGATAGAAGAACGTATCGTGGATGTGCTGCGCACCGTGTACGACCCCGAAATACCCGTAAACATATACGACCTCGGACTAATATACAAGGTAGACGTGAAGGACAACGGAGACGTGGACATTGATATGACATTCACCGCACCGTCATGTCCGGCTGCCGACTTCATCCTCGAGGACGTAAGACAGAAGGTGGATAGCGTGAAAGGGGTGGAAAACGCTACCGTAAACCTTGTCTTCGAACCGGAATGGGACCGCAGAATGATGAGCGAAGAGGCACGCGTGGAACTCGGATTCGACTGACGGACACGCTCCCGCAACATCTGCACCATAAAAAGACAGCATTATCAAAGAATCATTATAATCACACACAGCTATGAAGCCTGTATATTTCCTCTCCGACGCACACCTGGGCTCGCTCGCCATCGAACATTCACGCATGCACGAACGCAGGCTCGTGCGATTCCTCGACAGCATAAAGCACAAAGCTGCCGCCGTATATCTGCTCGGCGACATGTTCGACTTCTGGTACGAATACCGATATGTAGTGCCGAAAGGCTATACGCGCTTCCTCGGCAAACTGTCGGAGCTCACCGATATGGGCGTGGAGGTGCATTTCTTCATAGGCAATCACGACATCTGGGCGTACGATTACCTCGAAAAGGAATGCGGCGTGGTACTGCACAAACAGCCGCTGACAACCGAAATTTACGGCAAAACCTTTCTGCTGGCACACGGCGACGGACTCGGAGACCCCGACAGGAAGTTTAAACTGATAAGAGCCACTTTCCATAACAACCTGTGCCAACGGCTCTTCTCTGCCGTACATCCGCGCTGGGGCATGTGGTTCGGACTTACATGGGCAAAGCACAGCCGACTGAAACGGCGCGACGGCGAAGAACCGCCATACATGGGAGAGAACAGGGAACACCTCGTGCTGTACACAAAGGAGTATCTGAAAAACCATCCCGACATCAACTACTTCATATACGGACACCGCCACATCGAGCTTGACCTCATGCTGAGCCGCACCGCACGCATAATGATTCTCGGCGACTGGATAACACAGTTCACTTACGCCGTGTACGACGGTGAACACATGTTTCTCGGCGAATATGTAGAAGGGGAAAGCAAAATGTAAAAACCTGAACGACACAACGCTTTACATTTGACGACGCAACGTAAAGCGGCAAAGAATACAGCAAAAGAGACAAAAAAAGAACGGGTAGCAGGCCAAATCATCGCCTTTTACCCGTTCTTTTGTTTTATATTACGGTAGTAATTACTTTACCAGCGCCATTGTGTCGGTAGCAATCATGAGCTCCTCGTCGGTGGGTACCACTACAACGGTTACCTTAGAGTCGGGAGTTGAGATGACAGCCTCCTCGCCGTGGATGGCAGCATTCTTTTCGCAGTCGAGCTTTACGCCCATCCACTCCATGTTGCGGCACACTTCCTCTCTCATGTTCGACTGGTTCTCGCCCACGCCGGCTGTGAAGACAATGATGTCCGCACCGCCCATGGCAGCGGCATAGGCACCTACATATTTCTTTATGCGGTAAAAGTACATGTCGAGAGCCAGACGGGCCTTCTCATCGCCCTTTGCGGCAGCTGCGTCTATCTCTCTCATGTCGCTCGAAATGCCGGTAATGCCGAGCACTCCGCTCTTCTTGTTGAGCAGGTTGGATATGCCGTCGGCATCGAGACCGAGCTTCTTCTGTATGAACGACACCGCTCCGCCGTCAATATCGCCCGAGCGTGTTCCCATCATCACTCCTTCCAGCGGTGTGAGACCCATAGAAGTGTCCACACATTTGCCGCCGTCAACAGCCGATACGGAGCCTCCGTTGCCTATGTGGCAGGTGATAATCTTCTTGTCTTCGGGCTTTACGCCGAGAAAATCGCACACGCGCTTCGACACATAACGGTGGCTTGTGCCGTGGAAGCCGTAGCGGCGGATGGCATATTTGTCGTAAAGCTCATAAGGAATGGCGTACATGTAAGCCTTCTTTGGCATGGTCTGATGGAACGCCGTGTCGAAAACGCCCACCTGGGGCAGTCCGGGCATGAGCTCGCTCACTGCCTTTACGCCTTTGAGGTTGGCGGGATTGTGTAGCGGTGCGAGGTCGCTGCACTCTTCAAACACCTTGAGCACCTCGTCGTTAAGCACCACGCTCTGGTTAAACTTCTCTCCTCCGTGTACCATGCGGTGTCCCACGGCGTCGATTTCGCCGAGACTCTTTATGACGCCGATTTCCGGATCGGTGAGCAGACTGAAAATGAATTTCACGCCCTCGGTATGCTCCGGGATATCGTGCATAATCTGTTTCTTTTCGCCGTTAGCGAGTTTCACTTTCACAAAAGCGCCGTCCAGTCCCACGCGTTCTGCGCCGCCCGACGTCATAACCGTGCGGTCATCCATGTTATACAGAGCGTACTTTATGGAGGATGAGCCGCAATTTAAAACTAAAATCTTCATATCTTCAGGTCTGGTTTTTCTTTTTATTTCTTAGCATCCATAGCCTGACAGGCTGTAATTGCCACCATCTTGTATATGTCGTCTACCGAGCATCCGCGGCTGAGGTCGTTCACCGGGCGTGCTATTCCCTGCAGGATAGGACCTAAAGCCACAGCACCTCCGAGGCGTTCCACGAGTTTGTAAGATATGTTTCCCACTTCGAGGCAAGGAACGACGAGCACATTTGCGTGACCTGCTATCTCGCTTCCGGGCGCTTTCTTTGCTCCTACCGACGGAACGAGCGATGCGTCAGCCTGCAGTTCGCCGTCAATCTTCAGTTCCGGTGCCAGCTCTTTGGCGAGGCGTGTAGCCTCTACCACCTTGTCCACCACCTCGTGGCTTGCACTTCCCTTTGTCGAGAAGCTCAACATTGCCACTCTTGGCTCTGCGAAGCCAGCCACGCTCTTGGCTGTCTGTGCGGTGCATACGGCTATCTGTGCCAGCTGTGAGGCGTCGGGCATCGGCGTTACAGCCACATCGCCTATCACGAGCACTCCGTTCTCACCGTATTGCGGCTGTTGTGTGATGAGCAGCATGGCTCCGCTCACGCAGTTTATGCCCGGTGCGCATTTTATTATCTGCAGAGCCGGACGCAGGGTGTCGCCTGTTGTGCTCAGGGCACCGCTTATCTGTCCGTCGGCGCCTTCGGTTTTAATTATCATACAACCGAGATAGAGTGGGTTCTTCACCAGTTCGCGTGCCTTCTCGATGGTCATGCCTTTATTCTTGCGCAGTTCGGTGAGCAATTCGGCGTACTCCTCCGACTTCGGGTTGTTTTCCGGATCTATGAGTGTGGCTTTTCCGATGTTCTTCAGTCCCCATTGTTCGGCGAGGCTGTTTATTTCGCCTGGATTTCCGATGAGAATGAGGTCTGCCACGTCTTCTGCCAACACACGGTCGGCGGCTCTCAGGGTGCGCTCCTCTGTTGCTTCAGGGAGCACGATGCGCTGCTTGTTGCTCTTTGCGCGTTCGATGATTTGTTGTACTAAATCCATAGTAGTTTTTTTATTATGTGTTTTCTTAATAATCCGGTTACCGTTTTAAGGTGGGAACATTGCTGATACACTGCCTTTACGTACGGTGTAACAAGTGCAAAAGTAAGAAAAATAATCCGAATTGTATCTCCTTGTCCGATAAAAAATATATTTTTGCAGCATTATTGCCATCTCCCGGCAACGCGCTCTCTGCCCGAGGCTTCAGGGCGCAGTTCATACGCTTGGCGCGACATGTCGGAGTGACGGGCAAGACGCGGCGGTTATCCTCTTGTTTCCGCCCGAAAAACGAACCGTACAACACAATGATTCCTTTCCGTGACATCACCTCTGCCCACCGCGGCGTCATCGAGGCGTTCACCTTGCCCGGCAACAGGCAGAACTGTGACCTTACCTTTGCCAACATTATCAGCTGGCGCTTCCTTTACAACACTCAATATGCCATTGTGTCCGACTGTCTGGTGATGCGTTTCTTTGCCGGTCACCATCTCGCCTACATGGCTCCCATTCCTCGTCCGCGTGCAACCGACGGGCTTTCTGCATGTGACGGCGGTGAGGCGGCTATCTGTTGTCCTGCCGAGGTCATCGATGCCTTGCGCGAGGATGCCCATGCCATGGGTTCACCCTTTCTTCTTCTCGGTGCCGATGCTGCCATGTGCGAGGTCATAGACAGGTATTTTCCCGACGCTTTCGACTTCCGGCTCGACCGCGACTACTCCGACTACATATATCTGCGTGAACGTCTTGCCACGCTTTCGGGCAAGCGGCTGCAGAGCAAGCGCAACCATGTGAACAGGTTTCGTGCCGCCTATCCCTATTATGAGTACAGGCCTCTCACGCCCGAGCTCTTTCCGTCGTGCCTTGCCCTCGAGTGTCAGTGGCGCGAAGCCGAGGAGTGTACAGCCGCCGTTGCCGACCGTTCGTCTCTCGATGCCGAGTTGCGCAGCATGACGCGGGCTTTCCGGCGTTGGGAGGCGTTGTCACTCACCGGCGGCACGCTGTGGGTGGATGGCAGGATGGTGGCTTTCACCTACGGTGCGCCTGTCAATCACAACACTTTCGACGTATGTACGGAGAAGGCCGACACTGCTTTCGAGGGCTCTTATGCCGCCATCTGCCATGAGTTTGCCATGCGCCTGCCGGAGCGTTACGTCTATATCAACCGCGAGGAAGACCTTGGCATCGAGGGTCTGCGCCGTTCCAAGCTGTCGTACAAGCCCGAATATATTCTCGAGAAATACGCCGTTGTGGAGCGCCGTCACCCTTCTGCCGCCGCATCTGCGTCGCGCACAAAGGAGGAGACGCGCCGTCTGTGGAGCGAGGTGTTCGGCGACAGCGATGCTTTTGTAAGCCTTTACTTCTCCCGCGTGTTCAAGAGCCGTTACAATGTGGTGTGCCGCATCGGCGGAAAGTTGGCAGCAGCGCTTCAGCATCTGCCTTTCCGTTTGCTCTTCGGGGGTGTGGAGGTGCCGTCGGCATACGTCAGCGGCGTTGGTGTGGCGCCCGAAATGCGTTGCCGTCACATCGGTACCGCGCTCATGCGGCAGGCTCACTCAGCCATGTATCATCACGGCGTGGTGTTTGCGGCGCTCATTCCGGCAGAGCAGTGGCTCTTCTCGTGGTACGGTGCTCTCGGTTATCGCCGTGTTGCGGAGTGCGTTCCGCCGCCGCAGAGGGTTGCCAAGATGTCGTTCGACAGCTTTGACCGCTGGCAGAGGGCGCACAACTGCATGTTGCTTCACAGTAGCGAGTGGTTCTCTGTGGTGCAGGACGACATTGCCCTCGCCGGCGACGGGTGGATGGCTCCTGCCGATGTAGTGCCGGGGATGGTAAGGGTGATAAATGTTCTCGAGGCCTTGCAGTTGTGGGCGCGTCTTCATCCTGATGCCGAGCGGCACATTCTTGTATATGGTGACAGCGACATTCCTTCCAACAACAAGTATTATAATATAATGTACGGGCGCGCGAGGCAAACAGACGAGCCTCATCCCGCTGCGTGCAGAATGTCGCTCGGCGATGTCGCCCTCTTCATCTTCGGCGATGAAAGAGCCGTCATGACACTTATGCTGAACTGAT
>CAMTJK010000144.1 GCA_947072805.1 uncultured Prevotella sp. | reverse complement strand
GCCTTGCACGGTCTGAAGGTTTTACCTTCTGCCGTGTCAGCGGACTTGACGGCTTCGAGGAAGCGGTCAATCAGGCGCAGACTCAATCCGCTTTCGTCTGCGTCAGCGATATAGCCGACGGCTATACCGAGTTGAACAACACGCCGCGTACCCGACGTGTCAAGACCATATTCTTCGCCATGCGCCACGCTGCCGAAGATATGGAGGCTCGTGCCGAGTGTATGGAAATAATGCGTGAATTGTTCCGCCAATTCATGTCGCGGCTTCTCCCTGAAAAGGTCAGGTTGGAGCAGAACTGCATCTACCTTGACCCCCGAATATCGTTCAACGAGATTGACCGCTATTTTTTCAACGGAGCAGCCGGGGCTTATTTCCAGATAGCCGTTGATGTTTTCACCGATTTAAGATATAACGCCGATGAGTGGGTCGAGTGATAATGAGCAGGTCGAGGCTCGACGTAAATACGTCCGCGCCTTCAACGCCACGATGGTTAAGATATGGCGCGAGCAAATCTCGCTTCTCGGAGTGATTGACACAGGAGCGTTGTACCGCTCAACGGTCGGAGTGTCAATGACAGCCGATGGCAAATTCATCGACATAACGCTTTCGCAAGCGTTCAACACCTACGGACTTTTCGTTGACTATGGCACGGGGCGAAACACTCCGCGCGGAAACCCCGGCGACATTGGCAAAGCCAACGGCCACAAGCGCAAGCGCTGGTTCTCGCGCAAGTATTTCGCATCGGTAATGAACATTCAGGAATTTTATGCCGACAGCCTCGGCCAAGAATTTTGTCGGGCTGTTTCCAATGCCCTCAATCCCGACATTATGCGCAGGTCAGTTACTCTCTGACACTGCATTTCTTGTCTTTTCGTCTGTATAGTGATAGCCATAACTTTGCTGCATAAACACAGCATCGTTATGGCTATTGATACTAAATCCGTTTCCCAACTCATCACTGAGTTTCGCGCCTTGAAAGCCAAGGACGCTATCACTCCCGAATCGCTCGGCTATATTCTGCAACGTCTCGCAGACCTTATAGCCACCGCAGGTACTTCCGATACCGTCGAAACTATCAAGAAACTGCTTGACGGCTTCAAAGCAGCCGGCCAAGCTGTCGTTTCGCTCCAACAAGGAGCTGCCGACCGCAATCATATCTTGGCAAACATCAAGACCGTTGACCTTTCCAACGGATCTATCGGCACGGCAAACAACAATCTTTTCATACAACAGGCGACTACCGAACGTGCCGGAGCAATGCGAGCGCAGCAGGTTATCGACTTGAACAACGCCCGACGAGCCGTTGCCGATATGGAGAAACTTCTCGATGTGATTCAGGCAAAACTCGGTATGACCGAAGACTCGAAAGGTCTGTATAACACTGCCCAAATCTCGGTAGCCGTTGAGAACGGAAAACTGCGTCTGTTAGGTGCGCAGCAGCTTGTGGCCGACGGATATGTGCCATATCTCTTTCGGAACACGCGCAAACGCAACCAGTGGGGCGACAAGGTAGCCATTGCGGCAGGAGAACCACGGAAAAAGTATTGCGACAAACGCAAAGGGTGGAATCTGTTCGGCTCATGCTATACAGTCAAAATCGACACAGGCAATTATCTGGCGTTCAGTACCAACTCGCATACACATTATTGCGAACCGGCAAACGCATACGCATACACGCCCGAAACCATTGTCAAAACTTTCAAGCGCAGGGACGGCACACCGTTCGTTGCGTGGGGGCGTTCCTGTGTCTGTATGCTCGACCCCAAGAACGCGAAAAAACATAGAATGATGCGCTTTCGCTTCGCCATCGGATTTGCAAAACAAATCTTGCCGGGACGCTCGCGCATCTCAATCGCCAACCTCGTAAGCTCGCTTGCCGAGTTCACAATCGTATATAATCCGACAAAGGAAACATGGCACTTCTCACGATAACACATACCCCTAAACTTTTCGTGCCAATGAGCGCAGAGCGGAGCTTGCTCCGGCTTTGCCGAGTGCAGCCGAAATTGATGGAGTTACCTCCATAAAAAAGATAGCCCGGAGCTTGCGCTTCGGGGACTGCTATCTCATAAACGGCTCACATGATAGCCCGGAGGAAACCTACTGGGACTGCTATCCGGAATACTGCGACGCCGATAGCCCATAAGGAGACGCTATCTCGCATACCTGAGAGGTGTACATTTTTCTTAGCTTGGCTTTACTTCGTTGAGAGGTGTCCGGGTTGATTAGCTTGTCTTCACTTACTATCGCAAAATTAGCAATAATATCTCACATACACAATATATTACAATGGAAATTCGCAAACATAAACCAACAATCACGCTCCTTTCCGCTATTTTTCTTATCGTGGTCGGATGCGGCCTATTGGTAGCAGGTTTTATTGTGCCACCGCCCGGCGAAATCCACGACTCCGTCCTCGTGGCTTTTGGCGAAATTCTCACTTTCGCGGGCGCGGTTTTCGGCATGAAATATCACTATCAGTATAACACCAACAACACCAAATCACATGAGGAAAATTAACGAAATCATCGTCCATTGCGCCGCTACGCAGGAGGGCAAGGACTTCACCGTCCAACAGATTGACAGCTGGCATCGTCAGCGCGGTTTCCGCTGCATCGGCTATCATTATGTAATCTATCGCGATGGCTCGGTTCATTGTGGCAGACCTGAGAGTCAAGTCGGCGCACACTGCACGGATCATAACGCAAACTCTATCGGAGTTTGCTACATCGGAGGCTGTGCCGCAGACGGCAAGACCCCGAAAGATACACGGACAGACGCTCAAAAGGCTGCACTTTTGAAGCTGCTTCGTGAGTTAAAGGCAAAATACACGGTAGCCGCTATTCACGGCCACCGCGATTTTGCTAACAAAGCCTGTCCGTCATTCGACGCTACCAAAGAGTATAAAGACCTATGAAACGCTATCGCCATTCCTATCTGCTCTTTGCTCTCGCCGCAACCGCCTTTTTGGTCGGTTGCCGCTCCCACAAAGAGATCGTCAATGATACCTCGCTGTCGGTTGACAGCGTCGCCCGGTCTGAGCATCACCGCACAACGGCGGTGATTGACTCACTCGTAAGGAATATTGATTTTAGCTTCGATACCCTGAAAATCAATATCGAAAGACCTTATTATATCGGAGACTCTGTCGCCAGTCAGCCGGAGATTATTCGCCTGAAGGCAGTCCGTGGGCGCGTCATAGATCAGCGGCGTGTTCATAGAGACAGCGTCGAAGGCTTCAATCGGCTTGATAAGGTGGCGTATCATCAATCAGCCGCCGAGACTTCAACAGAACACACCACCACAACGCGCCTCTATAATCCGCCTGACGGCACAGCAATGTTCGTAATCACAATACTTGTGATAGGTGGTTTATTATATGTTTTCTATCGAAAACGATAACTTATTCTACACTCTGAGAGTAAATTTCTTCATTTATCGACAAGCGAGTTGTCCGCAAGGATGGCTCGTTTGTTTTTCGCATACGTTGATTATTCTCCCCACCCGAAGCGGCTTATGCTGATGTCTTAGACAATCTGCGCTCAATCGTCCGCTTCCGTCCTGTGCATCTTCAAGCCCGAACATCGCTGTTCACGGGTCGTGCCTCCCTGTGAATAGCGACCGCTTCGGTATTCGGGTCGATAGATTGCGCCCTCCGGCTTGCCATTCGCTTAATCCCGACACCGCTCCTGCGTCACGGTGCCGGGTCGCTACTGTCTGCACCTATGGTTACAAACTATCTTCACGCTTCCATTTCCACTTTCCCCCGACACCTTACGGGCCGGGTCGTTCCAATTCCAGTGTGCCCCGAAACCTCCGCTTGTTTTTCCGGCTCTTGATGCCTGGCCGCTGCGCTCCCTCATTCTCTCCGAAGCCCTTAACATCATTGACAGCCGCTTCTCCCACCCATAGAGGAGAACGTATGCACGGTGTTACGCCTATCGGCAGAAAGAGGATTATTCGCTCCGGGTGCGTCGGTTCACCGCTCATTCCGCCACGAGCCGCGAGGTGCATTACGTCTATGCCCGAGCAGCCTGCGGCGCACGGCGAGGAAGGGACGGCTTACTCTCAAACCGCAAGGGATTTAAGAGAAAGCCTGTCGCTTCACTGCGTTGCACGACACCCTTCATTCGCTGTTTGCTCCGGCAACGCCTACATTTCCCTTTCGCTTCTCGTCAGCTCCACTTCACCCAAAACCGACACAAGCCCTGCGCACCTTGATTATACGCCCACCCCGGACCCCGATGCACGGTGCGACGATGCACTAACTCCACTACGGCAGTCGGCCAACCACTTCACTCACTCCGAGTTTGCCTACGGCTTAGGGCAAGGGCAGGTCGGCACACTGTTACAGGGCAAGCCTATAACAAAGTGCCTGTCGCTCCACTGCGTTGCACGACACCTGCCGTTTGCTCTGCGCCCGATGTAGGCACTCCGAGTTCCCTGCGTTCCTTTGGCTGACTTACCTCCATTACGCACAGCATCGTCATCACCGCACATCGCCATCGTTATGCCTCGCTATGCGAGAAAGCGGAGTGCTGTCGTAAGCGGAAAATCCGTAAACTGGATTTTCACGCACACGGCAGCGATTTTACCGCCCGTTCTGCATATAGCGGTCGGGCGAAAAGAGCGATTAAGAAATTGCAAATCAGCGCGGTGGGGGATGTGCAAAGCCCCTACGGAGGCAAGCCTCCGTAACCTCCAAAGTCCTCATTCTTCGGACTTATCATCTCGCAAGCCCCTACAAATCGAAGATTTTTGTAGAGCGGACACCTCGCGAGATGTCAAATTTGCCTGACAGTCAAATTTTTAAGGCTTGATTTCGACGGGACCCATCGGCAGGGGTGCCGCCCATCAAAATCAAGGTCGTTTAGAGGTAAAAGGTAAGGGCATAGAGGTATGAGAACCGACACCTCTCACGTCTTTTCCAGTATGAAAATCCGTGGCGATATTTGCATCAAGAGCAAAATATCTTTTACCTCTTACCATTTACCTCTAAACTGATAAGGAATTATGGCAAATTATACATCTACCGCCCAAGTCGTTCTCTCCGTGAACGGCAAACAGGCTCAGCAGATGCTTTCTTCTCTGGAAAAGGATGCAAAGCATTTGGAAAAGCAGATTGAAAAAGCCGCCAAAGCCGGTGACAAAGCCACGATGAAGAAACTTCAGCGTGAACTCAATGCCACCCAACGGACTATGGAGCAATTGAAAGGCTCTGCCGCCACCTGCGAGCAAGTTCTCCATCGGCTCGACAAGGCGACACCTCGGGAGCTGAACAAGACATTGAAGCAGTTGAAGAACGAGCTGAACGGCATCGAGCGAGGCACAGCCGCGTGGGATGCGCAGATAGAGAAGATTAAGGCGGTCAAGAGAGAGATTGATAACGTAAACTCCGCCATGCGAGAGCAACAATCACTCTCTGACCGCGTCATCAACTGGATTAACAAGTGGCAGATGGCTCTCCTCGCTGTCGGTGCAGCCATTACGGGATTGGTAATGGCAGGGCGTAAGGCGGTGAATGCCTACGCGGAAATGGAGCAAGAGATGGCTAATGTCCGCAAATTTACGGGTATGTCAGCCGAGGAAGTCGGTGCGCTCAACGAGGAGTTCAAGAAGATAGACACCCGTACTCCGAGAGAGGAACTTAACCAACTCGCCCAGGAAGCAGGACGACTCGGAAAAAACTCACAAGAAGATGTCCTCGGTTTTGTCCGCGCAGCCGACAAAATCAATGTTGCACTTGACGACCTCGGCAGCGGAGCCACGCTGACCCTCTCCAAACTGACAGGTATATTCGGGGACGAGAAGCGGCTCGGCACCGAGAAAGCCCTGCTGTCGGTAGGTTCTGTGATAAACGAGTTATCGCAGAACTGCTCCGCTTCCGCTCCCTATATCGCAGAGTTCGCATCGCGAATGGGTGGCGTGGGAGCGCAAGCAGGTATGACCGTACAGCAGATTATGGGCTTTGCCGCTGTCCTCGACAGCAACAATCAAAAGCTCGAAGCATCTTCGACCGCTCTCTCGCAGGTTATTGTCCGAATATACCAAGACCCGGCAAAGTACGCCAAAGTCGCAGGTATGGACGTGCAGAAATTCGCCAAGTTGGTAAAAACCGATATGAACGCCGCACTGATTGAGTTCCTTTCGACCCTCAAACGTGCCGGCAGTATGGATGTCCTCTCACCAATGTTCAAGGATATGGGCGAGAACGGCTCGCGAGCCATATCCGCACTCTCGACACTCGCCAACCATATTGACGATGTCAAGAGCCAGCAGTTTGTCGCCAATGAAGCTTTTGCCGAGGCTACATCCATCGACAAGGAGTTCGAGGTGCAGAACAACACCGTTCAGGCGCAACTTGACAAAGCGAAGAACCGCGTCCACGAACTTGCCGTGGAACTCGGAGAGAAATTACAGCCCGTGATGCGGCTCGTCATTTCATCTTCGACAATCGCCCTCAAAGCCCTCTCGGCTATGGTCGATTTCTTTATCAAGTACCGCAAGGAGATAATAGCCGGTGTAACCGCCATTGCCGCCTACAACGCCATTATGATAGTCTACCGCTATCATACCGTCATGGCAACTAAGGCGACAACGCTCTTTCATGGAGCGATGCGACTTGTCAGAATGATTTTACCTACCGTCCGCCTTCTGTTCACTCCGTTGGTAAATGCCGTGCAATATTTCACCAACGGCTTGCAGGTGAACTATGCCATGCAGGAGCGATGGCGCAAGTCGATGGCTGCAATGAAATTCTCCAACTGGGTAGGACTGGTGCTTGCCCTCGGTGCAGCGGTCTACGCCCTCGCCAACCGTTGGAAGACAGCACGAGAGGAAGCGGAGAAAGCCCGAAAGGAACAGGAGGAATACCAAAAGTCGCTGACCGACCTCGACGAAGCCTCGGCAGAGTACAGCTCCAAAGAGATAAGCAGACTTGACGCCCTATATAAGGCAGCCACCGATGAAAAGAAGTCGAAGGATGAGCGCAGAAAAGCCGCTGAGCGACTGCAAGCACTCTATCCCGACTACTTCAAGAACCTTTCCACCGAGGAAATCATGGTCGGCAATGCAAAAGTAGCCTACGACAAACTGCGCAACTCCATCATCGAGGTTGCCCGTGCAAGAGCAGCCGCCGAGAAGATTGTTCAGAATGAGAAAGAACTTCTCACCCTCGAACAACAGGCTCCCGGACTCAAATCAAAACGCGACAAAGACAAGGCGACACACGATGCAGCCGTCAGAGATTGGGAGAACGCCCGTGAAATGGAGAGCTATCAGAACTACACCAACTCCACCGATGCAGCAGCAGGTAATCTGGTGAATGTAGCACCATACGCCCGAAAGGTTGCGTCTACGGGTCAGACCTACAACGCTTCCGAGGCGGCATATCAAGCCAACCTGCGCAAACAGCGTCAGCTCAACGAAGCCAACGAATATCTCCGCAAGAAATACGAAATTTCTGCGGATGCCCTTGCTGAGCCGGAAACACCCAACGTGCCTATTACCTATACCGGCGGAGGTGGTTCGGGGAGTGGTAGCGGTTCGGGTACTACTGACAAGTTCGCCAAAGAAAAAGACTGGCGCGAACAGGAAGAAGCATCCGCTCGTATCGCCTACGCCACCGGCGAGACCGACTACATCGCCCACACCAAACGTATGGACGAAATAGCGGTAGAGTTCCACGAGCGGCAGTTGCAGCACACCGATCTCACGGAAACGGAGCGACTGAAGATAACAGCCGGGTGGCGCGAAGCACAGCGCAAGCAACAGGAGCATATCGATGAACAGACCATCGACGAGGAAAACAACCGCTATAACACGCAGCTTGCCGAGTTGAAGCAGTTTTACATTGACGGCTCTATCTCCAAGGAAACCTACGACCTCAAAACCGAGGAAGCCGAAATCGAGCATCAGCGCAAAATTGTGGCTCTCGCCAAGGAGGGAAGCAAGGAGCGACTCCAAGCCGAGCAGCAGCTCCAGTCTCTGTTGATTGCGCAGATGCAGCGCAAGCAACAGGAGACTGAAAGGCTCGAAGCCAAATATGCTGCCATGAAAAAAGATTACTTCGGCGACAATCCGCAAGAGGCACAGGCAAAACTCGATGCCGACCTCGCCATGTTGAAAATAGTCTACGACCGCGAACTTGCCGCAGCCGGTGACAATGCCGCTGAAAAACTCCGCATAGATGAAGCCTACGAGAAAGCGAAGCTCGCCCTCAAAAAGAAGTACGGACTTTTTGCCGAGGAGGACACTCGCAACGCTATGGAAAAGGGTATCGCCGATTCTATCGAATGGCTCAACTCTGATGGAGGAAAGGCTCTGACCGGGACGCTCGACACGCTCACTTCGGGAATGTCGGCAATCTTCTCGCAGCTCTCATCAATGATGCAGGCTGAACTCGAAATGCAGACCGCTGAAA
>CAMTJK010000143.1 GCA_947072805.1 uncultured Prevotella sp. | reverse complement strand
TATGCAAAGATAATGCTTTTCCACCTTTTTGGCATTGCCTTCACGCCCAAAAAGATGAGCCGCAGAGGCAGAAAAAGGCAACGGCGGCTTGGGTTAGTAATGAAGAATTGTTACCTTTGCAAAAAGCTACGCGCAGGGACGGCTCCGCAAGGCACACCCCCACCGCAGAAGCAAGACAAGAGAGAAACGTAAAAAACAAGGAATTATGAAGATACTGATAGTAAACGGTCCGAACCTCAACATGCTCGGACGACGCGAACCGGGCATCTACGGCAAGAGCTCGTTCGACGACTATCTGCCTAAACTAAAGGCACGATATGACGACGTGGAGATAGACTATTACCAAAGCAACGTGGAGGGCGAACTGATAAACCGCATGCAGGAGGCAGGATTCGGCGGCGAGAACGGCGTGGACGGCATAGTGCTCAACGCCGGCGCATATACCCACACAAGCATAGCACTGCACGACTGCATACGCTCGCTGCAATGCCCCGTGGTGGAGGTGCATATATCTAATGTACACACGCGCGAGGAATTCAGACACAAGTCGTTCATAAGCAGCGCCTGCATGGGAGTGATATGCGGATTCGGGCTGGACAGCTACCGGCTGGCAACAGACGCCCTGCGCGAAAAGGCTATGCAGAACGCCGACGGACAGGAATAGAACATGACGGAAGAGCTGGAGAAATATATACTCGGTCATAGCGACGAGGAGGGCGAATACCTCTACCGACTCTACCGCGCCACAAACGTACACCTGCTGCACGGACGCATGGCAAGCGGACACCTGCAGGGACGACTGCTGAAGATGCTCGTGAGGATGATAAGGCCGAAAAACATTCTCGAAGTGGGAACATTCAGCGGCTATAGCGCCATCTGCATGGCGGAAGGACTGGAGAAAGACGGACACCTGTACACATTCGAGATAAACGACGAGCAGGAGGACTTCACTCGACCGTGGATAGAAGGCTCGGCCGTGGCTGACAGAATAACGTTCATAATAGGCGACGCCATAACCGAAGCCCCACGCCTGGGACTGACCTTCGACATGGTCTTCATAGACGGCGACAAGCGCACATACACCGAAACCTACGAGATGGCTCTGCAGGTGGTGAGAAACGGCGGATTCATACTTGCCGACAACACGCTGTGGGACGGACATGTGGTGGACAACGCCTACGATAAAGACAGCCAGACACAGGGAATAAGACGCTTTAACGACATGCTGAAAAACGACGACAGGGTGGAAAAGGTGATTGTACCACTGCGCGACGGACTTACAATAATCAGAAAGAAATAGGGAAAAGGCATATACTACACGGACGCAAAAGCGGCAAAAAACATTCGTTTCGCTTTGTATTGTCTGCTAATTGCCTTAACTTTGCAAACATAAACATCCATTTTTACTATGCAGGAAACAAGACAGAACAAGATAGCACGACTGCTGCAAAAGGAACTTAGCGTGATATTCCAACAGCAGACAAGGATGATGCACGGCGTAATGGTGTCGGTGACACGCACAAGAATATCGCCGGACCTGAGCATCTGCACCGCCTATCTGAGCATATTTCCCGGAGAACGCGCCGAGGAAATACTGAAAAACATCAACGCCAGCGAAAAGACAATACGCTACGAACTCGGCACGCGCACAAGACATCAGCTGCGCATAATCCCCGAACTGCGGTTCTTCATCGACGACTCGCTCGATTATATTGAACACATCGACGAACTGCTCAAAAAATGAACTTCCCATTCTACATAGCACGCCGATACCTCTTCTCGAAAAAGAGCACGCACGCCATCAATGTGATAAGCGCAATATCTATGGTGGGCGTTGCCGTGGCTACAATGGCCCTGGTGGTGACGCTAAGCGTGTTTAACGGCTTCCACGACCTGGTGGCATCGCTCTTCACCTCGTTCGACCCGCAACTGAAGGTGACGCCCGTAACAGGAAAAACAGCACCTGCCGACGACGTGATTCTGACGAAGATAAAGGCTCTGCCACAAATAGAAGTGGCTACGGAAACCGTGGAGGACATGGCTCTCGCCGTATATAGAGGCAGACAGGCTATGGTAACACTGAAAGGGGTGCAGGAAAACTTCGACAGCCTGACGCATATACGCGAAATTCTTGTGGGCGAAGGCATCTTCGAACTGCGTGCCGCCGACCTGTGCTACGGCATTCCGGGAATAAGACTGGCTGACATGCTGGGAACGGGAATACGCTACGACGAACCGCTGAAAATATATGCACCAAGACGGGAAGGACAACTGAACATGGCCGATCCGAGCGACGGCTTCGTGGAAGACGAACTCTACTCGCCGGGAGTGCTGTTTAACGTGATGCAGGCCAAATACGACCGCAACTACATTCTGACAGACATTAGCTTCGCACGCAACTTGTTTGACCAGCAGGGAATGGTGTCGGCTCTGGAACTGCGCCTCAAGGAGGGAAGCGACTTTGAAGCCACCAAAGAGGAGATAAAACGCATAGCAGGCACAAAATATCACGTGCGCGACCGCTTCGAACAGCAGGAGGACACGTTCAAGATAATGAAAATAGAAAAGCTGATAGCCTATATCTTCCTCACCTTCATTCTAATGGTGGCGTGCTTCAACATCATAGGCAGTCTGTCGATGCTCATAGTAGACAAGAAAAAAGACGTGACAACACTGCGAAACCTGGGAGCAAACGAGAAGCAGATAACGAGAATATTCCTCTTTGAGGGTCGTATGATATCGGCTATAGGCGCTGTGGCAGGAATAATGGTGGGACTGTTGCTCTGCTGGCTGCAGCAAACATTCGGACTGGTAAGGCTCGGCAAATCGAGCGGCTCGTTTATAGTGGACAGCTATCCGGTGAGCGTGCATCCCGAAGACATCGTACTCATCTTCGTTACAGTACTCATAGTGGGCTTCGTCTCTGTATGGTATCCCGTGAGATACTTCTCCAAAAGATTATTATAAGCCCCCTTTTATCTTGCCTATAAGCCCTCTTTCCTTTAACTATAAGCACTTTTTATCTTGCCTATAAGCGTTTATTCTCTTGTCTATAAGCGTTTATTTTTTCCTATAAACGTTTTATCTTTTACCGAAATGTTTATCAGGCTTTATTAAAAAAACGCGCTGACGACTACGGCAGCACGCAACGGCTCACCTCCACAGGCTCATGGAGGAACATCTGCGCCGCCTCGCGAAACTTGTCGGGGTCTTCTGTGGTAAGGTATTCCACCCTGCCACCTTTCGCACACTTACTGTCCATATCAGGATGGCGGCTTAGATAGTCACGCAGACTGTCTGCCACATATTCGCCCTGCGACACTATGCGCACACCGGGGGTAGCATATTTAAGTATCTTGGGCATGAGCAGCGGATAATGGGTGCAACCGAGGATGATGGCATCGATGCGGGGGTCGAGCGACATAAGCTGGTCGATGCGCTTCTTTACAAAATAATCGGCTCCCGGACTGTCGCATTCGTTGTATTCTACAAGCGGCACCCAAAACGGACACGCCACACCGGTAACCTTGATATCGGGGAAAAGCTTTCTTATCTCAAGCGTATAGCTCTCGCTGCGTATCGTTCCCTCCGTGGCAAGAACACCTACATGGCGCGTGTCGGTGAGCGAACCTATCACCTCTGCCGTAGGACGGATGATGCCGAGCACCCTGCGCGACGCATCTATCTGCGGCAAATCGTTCTGCTGAATGGTGCGCAGGGCTTTTGCCGACGCCGTATTGCAACCGAGAATGACGAGATGGCAGCCCATGCTGAAAAGCTTCATCACCGCCTGCCGCGTAAACTCGTAGACCACGCCGAACGAACGCGTACCGTAAGGAGCACGCGCATTGTCGCCAAGATAGAGGTAATCGTACTGCGGCAGCAGCCGACGGAAACCGTGAAGAACGGTAAGTCCGCCGTAACCAGAATCGAAAATGCCTATCGGACCGGGCTTTTCAGAGAGCATTGTCATGATTATTTCATCCTTTCCAAAGCCAGCCTGCCTATGTCCTCACCCTTTGCAGGATTGATGTAAGGGCAGGCGTAATTGTCTGTGTTTACGATGAAATCATATCCGCGCTCCTCGGCGATAGCTTTGAGCACCGCCGCAAGACGTGCGTGGAGAGGAGCAAAGATGGTCTTCTCTGCCGACTTGAGCAAACGACGGCTTTCTTCCTTGAAAAGGATGTTCCGGTCGAGCAGCTCCTGCAGCTCCGTCTGACGCTTCTGCAGTATGGTCTGCGGAAAATCACGCTGACCCTCGAGAAATTCCTCGTACTTCTTGTTGAAATCTTCCTCTACCCTTTGCGCCTCGGCTTCGTATTTGGCTTTCAGCTCGTCGAGCTGCTTCTGCGCCGCAGCATAATCGGGCATGGCTCGCAGCACTGAGTCGTAACAGAGATAGCCGAACGTGTGCTTAACGGGAACGGGAGCAGCTGACGCAGGAATGATATTCGCCGCTGGAATGACCGCCGACTCGTCTTGTGCCATGGCAGAGACAGACAAAAGGGCAAAGACAGAAAGCAGAATGAGTTTCATAATGATTGCGTTATATATCATTCTGCCGGCACAGCCGCGCCGTTCCTACAGCACACGCCATGCCGGCAGATTAGTGTTTAACTGATATTATTTCAGTCCGAGCTTGGCTTTAACCTCGGAAGTGACGTCGGTGCTGAGCGTAGAGCTGATATAGGGCACACCTCCGGCAATGTCCATGATGTAAACATAACCGCCTGCCTGACCCACCTGCTTGATGGCGTCGATAACTTTGGTCTGGATAGCCATCATCTTCTCCTGCGAAGCCCTGGCAAGAGCCTGCTGGTTGTCCTGATAGCTCTGCTGTATCTTCTGATACATCTCCTGCAACTCCTGCTCGCGGCGCTGCTTTATGTTCTCCGGAAGAGTTGCCTGCTCCTTCTCATAGCTCTGCGATTTCTTCTGCAGCTCGTCCTGCATGCCCTTCAAATCGTCTTCATACTGCTTCTGAAGAGCGTCTATTTCGGTCTTTGCCTTGGTATATTCCGGCATAACCTGGATGATTTCCTGGGCGTTTACGTGTCCGAATTTCTGGGCGAAGGCAGCCACAGGGGCGCACATCAAAAGCATTAAAAGTAACTTTTTCATGTCTTCTTTGTTTTTTTTGATTTATAATTTCTGTTGTTTATTTCCATTATGCTGTTTGCAGCGGCTGCACCGGCAAGGGGAATGAACGCAACGGCAACTGCAATGGGCTGCACCGGCAAGGGGAACGGGCGTCAATAGGCGTATCCCAGCTTCTGCAGCACCTCGTTGCTGATGTCTATCTTAGGACTTCCGAAGATTATGCCGCTGTCGCTCGCGCGGTCGAGGATGAGCTGATAGCCACGCAGGTCGGCAATGTCCTTCACTGCGTTGTAGATTTCCTCCTGGATGGGTGTCATGAGGCTTGTACGCTTCTTGAAGAGCTCGCCATCCGGACCGAAATACTTCTTTTTCAGGTCGGCAGCTTCCTTTTCTTTCTCCATTATTGCGTCCTGTCTGGCTTTCTTCTGCTCCTGTGAGAGAAACACTACCTCGTTCTGGTAGTTCTTGTAGAGCGTCTGCGCCTCAGTGGAAAGGGCTTCCACTTCAGCCTGCCACTTCTTCGACACCTGCGAAAGCTGCTCGTTGGCACGCTCGTATGCAGGGATATTCTTCAGAATAAACTCCATATCTACAAGCGCAAACTTCTGGGCGGCTGCCGTAACGGGCAGCAGCATAAGCAGGCAAAGGCATACAAGCGCCTTGCGAAGCGCCGGATATCTGTTGTTGATTGTCTGTTTCATTTACTTATCCTCCTTGTTTTTATTGTCACATTATATTATATCTCTCCTCCATTACGCCGGCCTCGGCTTCAACCTGCATGCAACGACATGTCCGCCGGCACTGCAGCGTCAGAACTCCTGACCGAGAATGAAGTGGAACTGGCTGCCGCCCTTTGAGCCTGTGTAGGTAATGGTATCGAAACCGTAAGCCCAGTCGATACCCATCAGTCCTACCATCGGCAGGAAGATGCGCACACCGGCACCCGCAGAACGCTTTATGTCGAACGGATCGAAGTTGCGTGTCTCGCTCCAGGCGTTACCACCTTCGAGGAATGCCAGTCCGTAGATGGTGGTATTGCCCAGCATGAACGGATAACGCAGCTCAAGGGTGAAGCGATCGTAGGCATATCCAGGAGCCGAATAGGGCGTGAGCGAACCGTTATCGTATCCGCGCAGTCCGATGGTCTCTTGTGCGTAGCCTGTGGAATAGCCGCTCATACCGTCACCACCCACGTAGAATGTCTCGAACGGCGACTTCTTGTCGCGGTTGTACGAGCCGAGCAAGCCCATCTCCACGCGTGTCATGAGCACGAAACACTTCACTCCGCTTGTAAGTGCGGTGAACGTGCGCGACTTCAGCTTCCACTTGTGATACTCTATCCAGCGGTACTTGTCCTGCTGCTCTGCTTCGTATGTCGCCGATGTGTAGTCGGTGGCGAGCGTTGCATAGTTCTTGTTGTCGAATAACGACCATGGCGGCGTCATAGTAACCGAAGCCATAAACTCAGAACCGCGGCGCGGGAAGAGCTGGTTGTCGGTACTTACGCGCGACAGAGTGATACCAAGGTTGATATTGTTGCAGTTACCGTTAGATATGAGGAAGTACTGCCAGTCTTGCAGCATATATCGCGTGTAAGACAGTGCGAGCGAGAGCTGGAAGTAGTCATCCGGCCAGCGCAGACGCTTTCCCCATCCCACCGACAAACCGAGCATCTGCACGTATTTGTCGTCATCGAGATAGCTTTCGTAGTTGTTGTAGTAGTTATTGTAGCTTCCGTAACCGCCATAATAGTTATAGTAGTTGTTCATCCAGCTGCTGTTGTAGTAGTTGCTGTTCACGTCGGTTTGCCTCGAATAGAAAGCGCCTACGTTAAAGGCGTTGGGGCGTCGTCCTCCAAACCACGGCGCCGAATAACTAATGCTGTACGACTGATAATATTTGGCGTTTGTCTGTGCGCTCAGGGCGAGTTGTTCACCGTCGCCGATAGGCATTATTCCGCGGTGCATCTTGTTGCGTCCGAAGAGGTTGCGCATTGAGAAGTTGTTGAGCTTGAGCGATATTCTTCCAATGATACCGGTCTGTCCCCATCCGAGCGAGAACTCCACCTGGTCGTTCGACTTCTGTTCGAGTTCCCAGTTGATGTCTACCGTGCCGTCCTCTCCGTTGGGTTTGATATCGGGGTTAATCTTTTCCGGATCGAAGTGGCCCATCGACGCTATCTCTCGCAACGAACGCATCACCGCTTCCTTCGAGAACAGGTCGCCCGGCTTGGTGCGCAGTTCGCGCCTTACCACCTCTTCGTACAGCCTGTCATTGCCGTATATTCTCACGCTGCTGATGTGTGCCTGCTGTCCTTCGCTGATACGCATCTCGAGGTCAATGGAGTCTCCCACGATGTTTACCTCCGTCGGATCGAGTCGATAGAAGAGATAACCATTGTTCCAGTAGTAGTTGCCCACGGCGTCTTCGTCTTCTTCGAGCCTTTTCTTTAGTTTCTTCTGGTTATACACGTCACCCTTCTTCATGCCCAGCAGGCGGTTGAGATATTCAGTTGTAACCACGGTATTGCCCACCCACGTTATGTTGCGCAGGTAATAGCGTTGTCCTTCATCTATCTTCAGATATACGTTCACGTGTTTCTCGTCGTGATTCCACACGCTGTCTTCCACGATATACATGTCGCGGTATCCCAGCTCGTTGTATTTGTCTATGAGGTTCTGTTTGTCGGTGTTGTATCGTTCGTCAGTAAACTTCTTCGACTTGAGGAAGGTAGATAGTTTTCCTGCTTCGTGGGTCTTGGCGAACACACCTTTTCTGAACAGTCCTCCCTTTATCTTCTTTGATTTAAGGTTTTTGTTGCCTTCCAGGATGATGTGTCTCACCTTCATTTTCGCTTTTTTGTCAATGTCCACATCAAGAATCACCTGATTCTTTCCCGTCACATCGTCGCGCTGGTTGATGTTTATCTCAGCGTTTTTGTATCCTTTCTCGTCGAAATATTTCTTTGCGAGGATGATGGCGCGGTCTATCATGTTCGGCGTTATCTGGCTACCCTTCATTATTCCGAGCTTTGCCTCGAGGTCTTCGCGTTCCGACTTCTTCACGCCGTTGTAGTTGATGGTGCTCACTCTCGGTCTTAGCGACAGATGAATGCAAAGATAAATCTTCGAGCCCACTATCGAGTCGGCAGTTATTGCCACTGTCGAGAACAGACCGTGTTTCCAGTATCTCTTCACCGCCTCGGTGAGGTCGTTACCCGGCACGGCTATCTGCTGTCCCACCGACAGTCCCGACAGTCCGGCGAGCACATAGTCTTCATATCCCTCTATGCCTTTCACGGCAATGCCGCCTATCTCGCACGAGCGCGGCGTACCGGCATACG
>CAMTJK010000142.1 GCA_947072805.1 uncultured Prevotella sp. | reverse complement strand
CTCGAACCCACGACATTCAGAACCACAATCTGACGCTCTAACCAACTGAACTACATCCACCGTGTTCTTTATTCCTAAAGCGAGTGCAAAGGTACGTGATTTATCTTGATTATGCAAATAAATCACGTACTTTTTTATCCTTTTCTTTAATTTGCCGGCTGTGCAGGGGCTTCTGCTGCAGGTGCTGTTGCATTGTTTTCTGCAGGAGCGGCTGCTTTGGCGTCATCTTTTGCCGGTGCTGCCTGTTGTGTCTTGCTTGCTCCGAATCCCGGAAGGTTATTAGGATTGGTTATCGGGTTTTCGATGTTTTCCATCACAGAACCTTCTGTCGTCGCTTTGGGGGCAACCCAAGCACACCATACGCTGATAATTACCATTGCAGCAGCAAGAGTCCATGTTGATTTCTCTATGAAATCGGTTGTCTTGCGAACGCCGCCTATCTGATTGTATGAAGCAAAGCTCGATGACAGACCGCCGCCTTTTGATTCCTGAATGAGCACAATTGCTATCATGAGGATTGCTACAATCACGATAAGAATTACTAATAATGTGTACATTTTTACTTTTATTTTTTATTATTATTTATTATCAATTTCTCAAGAAAACGAATTTGGTCTGCAAAGTAAGCATTTTTTTTTGGATAATTCAAATTTAAACGCCTAATAATTTCCAAAGCTTTCGAATATCTGCCTTGTTTTATATAAATTCGTGCTAAAGTTTCAGTGAAATAACTTTCGTCGTTTCCTTTTTCTTCGTTGTCGTTGTTTTCTTCTATTTGTGGTACGAACTGTGGAGTCTCGTTGAGTATTATTTTTCCTGTGTCATTCTCAATAAAGTTGTCTATGAGGCTTTGTCCTTTCAGACGTGGCACTTTCTCATCTTCGTCTTGCTTGTAGTTGTTTTCCGTTTCAAGCAGGTAAGCCATATAATCAACTCGTGCGTCAGCGGGTGTACAGCGTCTTTTTTTCTTTTCTTCTTTTTCTTCTTCCTGTGGAATTGTTTCCAGGAAGTTGTCTATAAGCGAGAGTGTCCTGTTTCCGCTGTTGCTGTCTGTTTTTGCTGTTTCTGTCTCTTCTTTCTGCTTTTGTGCTGTTGGCATACGGTAGTGCGCGGCTTCTACGAGTTGGAATATTACTTTCCTGTCGGTGATGTATATTGCGGCGCGTCTCAGTTCTTCGTCGAAAGAAGGGTCGTGTAGCAGGTATAAGTTTTGTAGCATCAGTAATCTTGCCGTCTGGAAATACGGATAAAGAGCCAATATGGAGCGCAACTCATAGAGAGTGTCTCTGTCAAGCTGTTCCGGATGGTTTATCAGTTCTGTTATTTCCATTTTTGATTATTACCAGTTTGCTACTGTTGCGTTGAAGATTTGGTCTGTTATCTCTTTCACCATTTGCGTTACGAGCTCCTCTTGTACAGAGTTTAGTGATTGTGTTGTCTCGTAGGTAGCTGCTGCGGTGAATTGTTTTTCGAAGTCTTCCGAGTGGTTGGCGTTATTGGTGAATCGTACGTTTACGGTCATCGAAAGTTCTGTTTGTGCAGAATATCCTTCGCTCGATACGGCTTTGTTGCGTTGTTCGTATCTTGTTATTTCGCCTTCTATTTTAAGGTCGCCGTTTCTTCTTACTTGTATTAGGCGTGTATGATTGGCAAAGATGTCTTTCAGTTGGTTATTGAATATGCTTGCCATTGGTCCCCACACGTAGCTTGAGCGAATGGGGAAGTCGGCTATTTGTATGGTTTTTGTCTTTGAATAGTCGATGCTGGCACCGTTGAATTTATATGAAACCGAGCATGACAACAGCAGGAGTGTGGCAATCATACATACAATTGTAAGTCTGATGCTTTTTCCCTTGGCGTTTTTTTTGTTAGCTTGTATGCAGCCGTTGTCTTTCGTTTGTATCATTGTCTTTTGTGCTTTATGGCTATATGTGCAAAGCATGTATTTTTCAGCTTTCCTGTTCCATGCCATATTGTTTAATCCTTCTGTACAGCGTTCTATCCGATATGCCCAATTCCTGTGCGGCTTTTTTTCTGTTTCCTCCGTTTCTTTCCAATGCCTTTTCGAGCATTTGTCTACTCAGATCATTAAGATTGAGACTTTCCGGAACTTTTTCCGGCTCCACATATTCTTCAGCTATTGCATCTTCTGCCACCGGTTTCTGCTGTGAGTCTATATATATCTGTTGTGATGCGATGGCCGGTGTGTTGTTCATTTCTACCTGTTTGTTGTCTTTACCTACAATGGATGTGTGCTGTGCGTCTTCCAGTTGCTTTTTCAGCAGTCCCATGTCTCGTCTCAGGTCGTTTACGTTGCCACGTAGTTCAAACAATATCTTGTAAAGGATTTCCCTTTCGTTTTCGAAGCTGTGGTCTCCACCTTTATTTATAGTGGCGAGTTGTGTGCTCTCCTGGTTTTGTGGGATGAAGTTTTCCAGAATTTTGGCAGTTATCTGTCGTTCTCTGCTCAGTATGGATATCTGTTCCGTTATGTTTTTCAGTTGTCTCACGTTTCCGGGCCATTTATACTTCATGAGCATTTGTTTTGCCTCTTCCGTAAGTACGACCTTTTCCATTCTGTATTTTTCTGCCATCTGCATGGCAAACAGTCTGAACAGCAGAATTATGTCTTCACCGCGGTTGCGCAGCGGTGGCATTTGTATAGGAATTGAGTTCAGACGATAGTATAGGTCTTCCCTGAACCGTCCTTCGCTTATGGCTTTTCCTATATTAACGTTGGTTGCCGCCACTATTCTCACGTCAGTCTTCTTTACGTCTGTGGCGCCCACCGGTATGTATTCTCCTGTTTCGAGCACTCTTAGCAGTCGGGCTTGCGTTGCCGGAGGCAGTTCTCCTACCTCGTCAAGAAAGAGAGTACCCTTGTTTGCCACGCCGAAATATCCCGGACTGTCGTTAATGGCTCCTGTAAACGAACCTTTCACGTGTCCGAACAGTTCGCTGTCTATTGTTCCTTCGGGGATGGAGCCGCAATTTATGGCAAAATATTTCTCGCGTTTTCGTGGTGAGTTGTCGTGTATTACGCGTGGAATTATTTCTTTTCCCACACCGCTTTCGCCAACGATAAGTACGCTCAGATCTGTTGGTGCGACCTGTAAGGCCACATCGAGTACATGATTCAGCGCTTCGCAGTTGCCTACGATGTTGTATCGCTGTTTTATGGTTTGCAGTTCTGATGTCTTCATTTAACAGACAAAATTACATATTTTATTCGAGAATAGGCTTTTTTGATGTCTTTTTTTGCTTGCCGGGTCTTAATCGTATAGTTGGGTAAGCGTTGTGGAGTGATTATTTCTTTTCCAGTTTTATGAGTAGAAGTCCTATTGCTGTCCATACGAGTTCGCGCACTCTTACTATCAGTGCAACGAATATGCCTGCATTGGCTGTCATTGCGAGACCTTTTGCCGACATTAGGAATCCTCCTTCGCGTCCTCCGAGTTGCAGCGGTATGAAGAAGAGCATATTTGCTATCAGTGAGGTGAAGGCCAGGATAATGATACATTGTATATAATTAGCTTCCGGCATGATGACGAGCAGGATGAAGAATATTTCGAGCGCTGATACTATTCTGCAAAGAAGTTCGAGTATGACGGCTCCGGCGAATGTCCGTGGGTTTTGGTTATGCAGTGCCGAAATCTGTCTGTCCACGTCATCGAGTTGTTGCTTGTGGCGTTCCAGGAAGCCGTTTGCCCATCGTTTTATCATGGGAAAGTGCCGTAGGATGTTCATGCAGCGCACGGCAATGCCCTTTTTGTATCCTTTCAGGAAGAACCATATTGCTGTTATGCAGAAAGCCCCTATAGCGGCGAGCATCAGTCCGATGGGCAGGTTTACCTCTTGCGTTGTTATATACAGTACTATTGATACTAGCCAGAACCAGAAGTGTGAGAATATATGCGTCATTGCATACAGGATTACCGATGCCGATGCCCGTTCTGTTCCTATTCTCGGTGCCAGGGCCATTATCCGGTACGGCTCTCCGCCCATCAGTCCACCCGGTGTGGCGTAGTTTATGGCGAAACCGCTTACTGTTATCTTGTACAGCCACCAGAAAGTTACCTTTTTCCTTTCTCCGTCTTTGTTCGTTGTCTGTACCCCTTGTGCCGTTCCTTCGTTCTTGTTGTCGGTGTCAGCCTGTGCTATTGCCGAAATGTCGGGCTTCTGGCTGTTGATGATGATGTACCATGCCGAGGCGTTGAACATATATAGGAAGAACCACAAGATTATTACGGCGAAAAACCAGTATCCCGCACGCTGCAACCCCGCCCACACCTGGGCGAAGTCGAGTTGCGTAATCATTATAATGAGAACGGACAGTCCGAAGATAAAAAAGACGTTCTGGTATTTCTTCATTCTGCTGTTTGCTGTTTGTCTTCTTTCGCCGTATTGTTGTCTGCAGCGTTGGCCGTGGCAGTTTCAGTATTAGGATGCTCTTTGTTTTCGGTTTCCTGTCCTGCCTTTTGCTGTTTGTTATCGCGTTTGAACTGGTCTTTGGCGCGTGGTATGGCGAATCGTGTTTTTTCGCTTTCGTCGCGTTTCTCGTGATATAGTTTCGGCAGAGGGTTTGCCAGCGGTTCGTCGTAGTTTGCCCTGTTGCGGAATATGTCGATGGCAGCATATATGGCTTGTCTGAATGATGCTTCATCGGCTATACCCTTGCCGGCAATGTCATATGCAGTTCCGTGGTCGGGCGATGTACGTATGATGGGCAGTCCGGCGGTGTAGTTCACTCCGTTTTCCACAGCGAGAGCCTTGAAAGGGGCCAGTCCCTGGTCGTGATACATAGCCATCACTCCGTCGAATTTTGTGTACAGTCCGCTTCCGAAGAAGCCGTCAGCCGGATATGGTCCGAAGGCCTGTATGCCGTTATTCTCCAGTTCGTTGATAGCCGGTATTATTACCTCCTCTTCTTCCTTGCCTATCAGTCCGTTGTCTCCGGCGTGCGGGTTTAGTGCCAGTACGGCAATTCTCGGCGACGATATGCGCAGGTCGCGTTTCAGTGTCTTGTTGAGTATGGTTGTTTTTTCCACGATGGCTTCTTTCGTTATAGCCTTTGCCACGTCCTTTATGGGCAGATGTGTAGTTACGAGTGCCACGCGCAGGTTTCCGTTCATCAGAATCATGAGCGCTTTGTTGCCTTCACCTGCGTTTTCTTCGATGTATTCCGTGTGTCCGCAGAAGTTGAAAGCGTCACACTGTATGTTGTTTTTGTTTATCGGGGCGGTCACCAGCACATCGTACAGTCCTTCCTTGTAGTCTTTCATGGCTCTGTCGAGTGCTTTCAGTGCAGCATCTCCAGCCTCTTTTGAGGGTTGTCCGACGTCTATTTTCACCTCTTCGTCGAAGGTTGTAAGCATGTTTACTCGTCCGTCTTTTGCTTCTTCAGCCTTGCCTATTATGCTGAAGTTTGTTTCGAGGTTGAGCATTTTGCGGTGATAGGCAGCTGCCTTGGGCGAACCATATATAATAGGTGTACACAGTTCGAGGATTGTAGGATCTTCAAATGTCTTCAATATCACTTCATATCCTATGCCGTTTGTATCTCCGTGCGTTATGGCTACGCGAATAAGTCTGTCTTCCATCAGTGTATTCTTTTTGTTATTTTAGTGTGAATAATGCAGCTTCAAGTTGCTTTATCATGTTTCTTTTTCTCTTTCCTGGTGCAAAAACGAATGCTTCTGCCGTTATTGTTTTCATCGCTGTGCTGTCCGTTATGCTGTGACTTACAAACGGACCTCCCATAGCATCGCCTTTCATTTCCCATATTCCTCTCATCACCATCACCGTATTGCCGTTGTTTTTGGTTGTGCTGAATGTTGGTGCGGGGTGGGTGGCTGTTACCATATACATGTCGGGTGTGTCTCCTTTCATGTTGGCTTTCATCACGCTGTCTCTTGCCGCTTTTGCTGTTTTGGGGTCAAGTTTGCAGCCATGGTAGGCATATATGCAGATGTTCTGTGTCTTCATGTCTGTGTTGTCAGTCAGCCATACGAAGTCTTTTCCGGTTTTCAGCACTTTCATTTTTGTGTCGGTAAGTATCGTGTGCCCGAATATGCTGTCCACGGTTCGTGCAGCAGCCTTGTTGTGTGTCTTTTTCAGTCTGCCGGCTTCTGCGCTCATCTCGAATCTTGTCAGTATGCTGCACAGCGTTTTCTGTACCTGTATCGAATCGCGGTTGAGCATGGTTGCCGACGGTGTGCCTACTCTTACTATTATCTGCGGTCGTGCAAACACGTTTCTGTCGTATTCTATCTTTGTGCTTTCGTATTTGTTGGCATTGATGTCGGTCGTTACTATGCTTCTGGCATAATCGGTCATGCCTCCTTTGCGTCCCTTTATTGTCATTACGTCAAACAGCGGCTCGTGTTGGGGCAGTCCTTCGGCGTCGGGTGCCTGGAGTATGTTCCTTGTGTGTATTATGGCATCGTCGCTGTTTCCCGTTACGACCACCTCGTATGGGCGGCCGCCGCTTGTGGTCTTCATGTCACAGCTGCATCCATACATAAGGAGTATGGCGGCAATTGTTGCAAGACGGTAATGTTTCATGGGCTATTCTTGTTGTTGCTTGCGCGCTGTAGTCAGTAGTCCGCATGCAGCGAATATGTCTTCTCCCCGGCTTGCCCTTATCGTTGTGAAAACGCCGTGCTGTGTGAGAAAATCCCTCATGGCTTCCATCTTTCTGTCGTCGGCACCGTGCAGGTTTACACCGGGGATGGTGTGAAATCTTATCAGGTTTACCCTGCATTCCAGACCTTCCACTAGTTTTATTATCTCGCGTGCGTGCATCCTTGTGTCGTTTACACCGTCGAATACGATATATTCGAAAGAGGCTCTGCGCTGGTGTGTGAAGTCATATTGCTTCAGCAGTTCTACCGTTTCCTTTATTGTCATCTGCCGTTCTGCCGGCATGAGTTCCTGTCTCTGTTCGTGCAGCGGCGAGTGCATGCTGATGGCTACGTGGCAGTCGCTTTCGTCGAGAAACCGTTTCAGCTTGTTCTTTATTCCCACGCTGCTCACCGTTATGCGTTTCGGGCTCCATGCGTATCCGTAGTTGGCGGTGAGTATGGTTGTGGCCTTCAGTACGTTATCGAGGTTGTCCATAGGCTCGCCTTGTCCCATAAACACCACGTTGGTCAGTCGCTCGCGTTCGGGCAGCGAGTATATCTGGTTGAGAATATCGCCGGCGGTAAGATTGCCTTCGAAGCCTTGCTTCCCGGTCTGACAGAACAGGCAGTTCATCTTGCATCCAACCTGCGACGATACGCATAGGGTGCCTCTGTCGCCGTCTGGTATGAAGACTGTTTCTACGTACTTGCCGCTTGCCGTAGGGAACAGGTATTTCACCGTTCCGTCCGTGGAGCGCTGACAGTCGGCAGGGTCCATGGCTCCCACGGTACATACTTCGGCGAGCTTCGTGCGGTTGGCTTTCGATATGTTTGTCATTCCATCGATGTCCCTTACATGTGCTCCGTACAGCCATTTGGCTATCTGTCCGGCGGTAAAGCCGGGCATTCCGAGAGAGCCCACGAGCTCTTTCAGCTCGTTTGCAGTCATTCCCATGAGCACTTTTTTGCCGTTTTCCATCCTGTTTGTCAGTGGTTTTGCTTGCAAATTTACTGTAAATCGGGCTAAAAACAAAATAAATTTTGGATATTATCAGCATTCTTCCTACCTTTGCGCGGCGCTGCGGAGCATGTTTTACACGCTTTTGCTGTAGCCGTGGCATGTGACTGTTGCCATTTACCGGCACAAAAATGTTTTCTTATGGGTATAGAAAGAGGTATATTCAATCGTACGCGTTTGCTTTTGGGAGATGAGGTGATGGCTCGGCTCGACAGTACCAGGGTTATTATCTTCGGCGTCGGCGGTGTCGGCTCGTGGTGTGCCGAGAGCCTTGTTCGTTCCGGCGTGCGCCATGTCACCATTGTGGATAGTGACAGAGTGTGTATAACCAACATAAACCGTCAGCTCATGGCTACCACACGCACGGTAGGACAGGTGAAGGTGGATGCACTCAAGGAGCATCTGCTCACCATCAATCCCACGGCAGAGATAGATGCGCGTCAGCAGATATTCAATGAAGATACGGCGGAAAGCTTTCATCTTGACGATTACGATTTTATCATAGATGCCATCGACTCGCTCAAGGACAAACTGTTGCTCATTGAGATGGCTTGCCGCACAAAAGCCGTATTTTTTTCGTCCATGGGAGCAGCCCTGAAGCTTGATCCAACGCGCATTCGCGTCGCAGAGTTCTGGCGTGTAGAGGGGTGTCCGCTTGCGCGTGCCCTTCGACAGCGCTTCAGACGCCTGCGCCGCCGTCCTGCCCACAAGTTCCTCTGCGTATATAGCGACGAGTTACTGGAGAACAAGGGCTGCAATGCCACCTGTGGCACAGACAAGTGCATGTGCCCGAAAGCAAAGAACGGTCCGGGTGACGCTTCTCTTCTTAACCACGAGTGGTGTTCGAGCAAAGCACAAATCAACGGTACGCTCATGCACGTCACTGCCATCTTCGGACTTACCATTGCCGGACTTGTGCTCAAAGAGATTAACAAGTGAGATGACGCCTCGTCCAGAATACCCTTATGTCAGGACAGATGGAAGGATTTGTCTGCGAAGGGAAATGATGTAAAGGAATTCGGTCGAATTCAACATTTTCAGATACACCGCTTTCTTGACCCTTAACAAAAGTAAAATTGTAAAGATATTTGGTCGAATTTAACATTTTTAAATTCGGCATTCTAGGTGTAA
>CAMTJK010000141.1 GCA_947072805.1 uncultured Prevotella sp. | reverse complement strand
CACGTACGTAATGACAAACCGATGAAATGGTATTAAATCGCAAAACGCGTAACTCACTGACTATCAGCGCTCCCTATTTGAGATGAAAAACGCCAAATTTCGCGTCGTAGGTTACAAATCGAGGTTTGGGTGCCGATTAACACACGTTAAAGTAAAGATTTTTCCAAACTGTTAATGAATCTTTACCGATACGAAAGAGCTCTTGTAAATGTTTGGATTCAAGCCGAACATGTCATGGTAGTTTACTTATTCTTATAGTGTTGTTTGCGTATCGTACGCCGTTGCCATACACGTTGTAAATCTGTTAGATTGAGATAAGAAACAGACCTTCACGGTGTGAAGAGCACCTTTTTGTGCATTACCCTTCCGTCTGCGCCTCATGGCGGAGCAAGTGTGATTTGAGCGGTTTTGCAGCGAAATAATATTACATAAAAACCAAAAAGGTCTGATATTATCATTTAAATCATTATCTTTGCATAGGCAAATGCAAGGCAGGGGATACAAGCCGCCTGACAGTCATTTGTCGGAAATGCGGATGTATGAACACGTCCGGCGAAAAAGCTATTCAACAGATGAATGACGGATTTGACATAAGACAGGAGAGAGTGTCGTCGGCAGAGAAAGACTTCGAGAACGCCTTGCGCCCGCTGCGCTTTGAAGATTTCAGCGGACAGCAGAAGGTGGTGGAAAATCTCGAGGTGTTCGTCGAAGCTGCCAAATACAGAGGCGAGCCGCTCGACCATACGCTGCTGCACGGACCTCCGGGACTGGGAAAGACTACGCTTAGCAACATTATTGCCAACGAACTGGGCGTGGGATTCAAGATAACAAGCGGTCCGGTGCTCGACAAACCGGGCGATCTGGCAGGCATTCTCACCTCGCTCGAGCGCAATGACGTGCTCTTCATCGACGAGATTCACCGTCTGTCGCCTGTGGTGGAAGAGTATCTGTATTCTGCCATGGAGGATTATCGCATAGATATAATGATAGACAAGGGTCCGTCGGCACGTTCCATCCAGATAGACCTTAATCCTTTCACCCTCGTTGGAGCCACTACGCGCAGCGGACTGCTCACGGCGCCGTTGCGTGCAAGGTTCGGAATAAACCTGCATCTTGAATATTACGACCCAGAAACACTGAAACGTATTCTGAAACGCTCGGCTGGCATCTTGCAGGTACCCATCGACGATGATGCCGCCATGGAGATAGCAAGGCGAAGCAGAGGCACGCCACGTATAGCCAACGCCCTGCTCAGACGCGTGAGGGACTTTGCACAGGTTAAGGGCAACGGCATCATCGACATAGACATCACACGCATCAGTCTGACGGCGCTGAACATAGACCACTTCGGACTGGACGAGATAGACAACAAGATTCTGCTTACCATCATAGACAAGTTCAAGGGCGGACCGGTGGGCGTGTCTACCATTGCCACCGCCATCGGAGAAGACTCGGGAACGGTAGAGGAGGTGTACGAACCGTTCCTTATAATGGAGGGATTCATAAAGCGCACGCCACGCGGAAGAATGGTTACGGAACTGGCTTACCGCCACTTCGGGCGCAATCCCTACTCGGGCAACATCATGCAGCCGAACCTTTTTGAGTGACGGGCGGATAATCTTTTCAGACCAAACAGTACAAAACACATGAAGACCGGCATTTTTACAGGCAGCTTCGACCCCTTTACGGCAGGTCACGACTCCATTGTAAGGCGTGCGCTGCCGCTGTTCGACCGCATAGTGGTGGGCGTCGGGGTGAACGAGAGAAAGAGTTACATGCAGCCCGCCGACCGGCGCGTGGAAGCCATAGCACGCCTGTATGCCTGCGAACCGAAGGTTGAGGTGAGGGCATACAGCGACTTGACGGTAGACTTTGCACGCAGGGAGAATGCACAATATATTATAAAAGGTATAAGGAGCGTGAAAGACTTCGAATATGAGCGCGAGCAGGCCGACATCAACAGGCTGCTTGGCGGCATAGACACGCTTTTCCTCTTTGCCGAACCGCAGCTGGCAAGCATCAGCAGCAGCGTGGTGAGAGAGCTTGCACACTTCGGCAAGGACACGAGCGCATTTCTGCCGCACGCGGAATAGTGTGTGAGGCAGGCATGGAAGCCTGCAACGTTAAGTACAGGCACTAACCGACAGGAACAAAACATACATCATAATGATAACTTATGGCAGCGACGGCGTGAAGATGCCGGCAATAAAGAAGAGAGAGACAACCGCCTGGATAAAGGCTGTGGCAGCTTGCCACGGGCGCAGGGTGGGCGAAATAGGATATATGTTCGTGAACGACGAGAAGATATTGGACGTGAACAGGGAGTATCTCGGACACGATTTCTACACCGACATCATCACTTTCGACTACGACGAGGACGATATCATCAGCGGCGACATCGTGATCAGTCTCGACACGGTGCGCTCCAACGCCGAACTCTTCGGTCGCAACTACGAGGAGGAACTGCACCGCGTTATAATACACGGCATACTGCACCTCTGCGGCATCGACGACAAGGGACCGGGAGAACGCGAAATTATGGAGGCAGAGGAGAACCGCGCCCTCGACATGCTTGCTTCCGGAAGGAAGAAAGCCTGACATCCCGTATTATTATAATCCAAATCATCATATCATGCACATGCACCGGATAGCAGGCATAGTGGCTTCGCTTTTTGTTTTTGCGTCTCTCTGTGTGGCGCAGGAATCCAAGATGCCGTCAAATATAGCTGTGGGCATAAACCACCGCACCCCCGACAACATGCTGTACAGCAACGCCAACATAGGATTTTTTGCCAATGTAGACACGCTTCGAGGCGCACAGCTGGCTCTCTTCACCGGCGTTGTGCGCAATGAGATGCGCGGCGTAAACATAGGCGTGCTCTCCGCGGTAAGCCACGGCAGGGCCTATGGTGTGCAGATAGCCGGTTTTGTGAATGCCGGAAGTGGCGAGATGCGCGGAGTGCAGATGGCGAGCGTCGCTAACGTGGCACGCAGCTTCAACGGAGTGCAGATAGGCGGTCTGACAAACGCCTGCACATCGCCCATGAAGGGCATGCAGATAGCCGGAATAACCAACATTGCCATGGGCGTGAAGCGCGGCTGGCAGATGGCGGCAGTGGCAAACGTGTGCTCTTCGTACATGCGCGGTCTGCAAACAGCCTTGCACAACTATGCCGATACGCTCAACGGCTCGCAGATAGGCGTGCTCAACGTCTGCATAAGTCATCCGCGCGGCGTGCAGATAGGCGTCATCAACTACAGCCGTGACACCATAGCACATAAGATAGGACTTGTAAACGTGAACCCGCTTACACGCATAGACATGATGGTGTACGGCGGCTCATCTACCAAATTTAACGTGGCGGCACGCTTCCGCAACCGAAGCACATACAGCATGATAGGCTTCGGAACACACTATATGGGTTTTGACGAGAAGTTTTCGGGTGCATTGTTTTATCGCATCGGACAGTATTTCATGCTCACCCCGCGCCTTTCGGTGAGCGGCGATGTGGGATACTATCATGTGGAGACGTTCGAGGAGCACAAGGCAGGCAAGCCTTCGCGCCTCTATTCGCTGCAGGCCCGTGTCAATATAGACTATCAGATAGGCAAGACGCTCGGCGCCTTTGTCAGCGGCGGCTACGGCGACACCCGATATTACCATCATGCCCGCAAGTATAGGGACAGAGCCATCATAGAAGCCGGGCTTACGTTGAGATATCACCGGTAGGAGGTGCCTGCCGCGCCATGTCAAACCATCATCATTAGGGAGGATAAGGAAATGAACAACCGACAATCAGATACGCAATATCAGTTGCCTGAAATATCGTCAGCAGCAAGGATGCTGCACATTGCCGCGGTCATGATGCTTGCGGTGCTCTTGCCTTCGGCGGCGCTGGCTGCCGATACGCTCACGGTGGCGCAGGTGGACAGCATGGCAAGACACTATCTGGCGCAGGTGGTGGCTGCCGACAACGACGCCGCACAACCCTCCGTCAGCAATGGAGGCAGCTTCGTGGCTATGCAGTCGGGCGCACCTGCCCTTGCCATAACGTCTGAAGCTACCGACGCCCCCACCGTTACGCGCAAGCATCCCTGGCTGGCTGTGGCAGAGGTGGTGGGCATCAATGTCTTCGTGCAGAGCTTCGACCGCTTCATCTTGAACGCCGAGTTTGCCAAGATAAACTTCAAGACCATCGGGCATAACTTCGAAACGGGATTTGTATGGGACAACGACCAGTTTTCTACCAACCTTTTCGCCCATCCCTATCACGGCGGACTGTATTTCAATGCGGCACGCACCAACGGCATGAACTTCTGGGAGTCGGTGCCCTATGCCTTCGGAGGAAGTCTGATGTGGGAGACTATGGGCGAGATAGAGCCGCCTGCCATCAACGACCTCATAGCCACCACGATGGGAGGCGTTGCCATCGGCGAGGTGACAAACCGCATAAGCAGTCTTGTTTACGACGACAGCAAACACGGATTTCCACGCTTTGCACGCGAGTTTCTCGGCGCTGTGATATGCCCCATACGCGGACTCAACAGAATAATAAGCGGCGACGCATGGCGAATAAGGCATACCGGCAACCGCTACCATGACTATGACAAGCTGCCCGTGAGCCTGAGTCTGTCTGCCGGCTACCGGTATCTTGCCGACGACAACGCCCTTTTCCGCGGCGAGACATCGCCATTCGTGGGCGTAGACCTCATATACGGCGACCCCTTCGACGAGTCGCAAAACAAACCTTACGACTATTTCACTGCCGACGTCACTTTCAACCTCGCCTCAAACCAGCCTCTCATCAGCGGTGTACACCTGCTCGGACAGCTCTGGAGCGCACCCGTATATTCGGCTAACGGCATGCAGGCGGAGTTCGGCTTCTTCCAACATTTCAACTACTACGATTCGCAACCCGTGAAAAACGGCAGTTCGATGGTGCCCTTCCGCATTTCGGAGGCCGCTTCCGTCGGACCGGGCATCATATACAAGTTCCCGGCAATGGGAAGCTTGTCGCGTCTCGAACAGCGCATATTCGGCAGCGCCATCCTGCTTGGCGGTTCGCTAAGCGACCACTACAACATCATAGACCGCGACTACAACATGGGAAGCGGATTCAGCGCCAAGGTGCAGACGGCAATGGAGTTCGGAAGCACGGCGCAATTCTTCATCGATGCCGACTACTACCGCATATATACGTGGAAAGGCTATGAGGGCAAGGACCTCGCCACCGTCGATCCGCTCTATCTCAACGCGCAGGGCGACAAGGGCGACGCACAGCTGCTCGTGGTAAGTCCGCGCATCCGACTGGCTCTAAGCGACGAGCTTGCCGTAGACATGTCTGCTTACTATTACGCCCGCAAGACACACTACAAATATCTGTCGGACGTAAAGGCAAGGACATTCACCGTGCAGTTGGGAATAGCCTATAGACTATGACCGCGGAGACCGGCGGGGAAATGAAAAGCTGTGACATCGTGGGCTTTGAAGAGAGGTTTTTTTAATGCGTTTCAGCCGCTTTTTGCAGCCCATTCTTTGCACTTCGTGTAAATATTCGTAATTTTGCGCACCGAAATAAACGTAATATAAATATATAAGACTATGGCAAAAAAAGCATTACTGATGATTCTCGACGGTTGGGGCATCGGAAAACACGGCGCCGGCGACGTGATTTACAATACGCCGACACCTTATCTCGACTATCTTAACGCTGTAAGCGCACACTCGCAGCTGCAGGCATCGGGCGAAGACGTGGGTCTGCCCGACGGACAGATGGGCAACTCGGAGGTGGGACACCTCAATATCGGAGCCGGAAGAATAGTTTATCAGGACCTCGTGAAGATAAACCGCGCATGCAAGGACGGTTCCATCATGCAGAATCCCGAGATTGTGGCTGCCTACTCTTACGCACGCGACAACGGAAAGAAGCTGCACCTCATGGGACTTACCAGCAACGGCGGCGTACACTCGTCGCTCGACCATCTCTACAAACTCGTGGAGATAGCAAAGGAGTACGGACTGAAAGACACTTACGTACACTGCTTCATGGACGGACGCGACACCGACCCCAAGAGCGGAGTGGGATTTATCAGGGAACTTACTGAAGTGTGCGGCAACAACGGCGCACACATAGCCAGCATAGTAGGACGCTTCTACGCCATGGACCGAGACAAGAGATGGAACCGTGTGAAAGAGGCTTACGACCTTATTGTAAGCGGCAAGGGCAAGCCCGCAACAGACATGGTTAAGGCCATGGAAGAGAGCTATGCCGATGGCGTCACCGACGAATTCATCAAGCCCATCACCAACGCCGGCGTGAACGGCACCATAGGAGAGGGCGACGTGGTGATATTCTTCAACTTCCGCAACGACCGCGCAAAGGAACTTACACAGGTTCTCACACAGCAGGACATGCCGGAAGAGGGCATGAACACCATCGCCGGACTGCAATACTACTGCATGACACCCTACGATGCCTCGTTTACAGGCGTACACATACTCTTCCCGAAGGAAAACGTTGAGAACACGCTCGGCGAATATCTAAGCAAGCAGGGCAAAAAGCAGCTCCATACCGCCGAGACAGAGAAGTACGCACACGTAACGTTCTTCTTCAACGGCGGACGCGAGACACCGTATGAGGGCGAAGAACGCATACTCGTGCCCTCACCGAAAGTGGCTACTTACGACCTCAAGCCCGAAATGAGCGCATACGAGGTGAAAGACAAGCTCGTGGATGCCATCAACACTGCGGCATACGACTTCATCGTGGTGAATTTCGCCAACGGCGACATGGTAGGACACACCGGAGTGTACAACGCCATAGCCAAAGCCGTATGGGCTGTAGACAACTGCGTGCGCGAGGTGATAGAGGCTGCAAAGGCTAACGGATATGAGGCAATAATAATTGCCGACCATGGCAACGCCGACAACGCCGTAAACGGTGACGGTACGCCCAACACGGCGCACTCGCTCAACCCCGTTCCGTTTATCTACGTGACCGACAACAACTCCGCCACCGTGAAGGACGGTCGACTTGCCGACGTGGCTCCGTCCATCCTGCACATACTCGGACTGGAGCAACCTGCCGACATGACCGGCGAGAACCTTATCTGCGACAACAAGTAAGGTACATATACACGTGCCGCCTACAGCTTGCGGCACAACATAAACATACTGCATCCCGCTACGGACAGCCACAACGACGCCCATCCATACCGGAGGCGCTGGCAGGCAGCCGTAGCGGGATGCTGTCTTTACCATTATGAAATAATAACCTTATCTGCTTATGTCGATCTAATGACCTGTTCGGGTTCGGATAGAAAAGCAAATTCCTTCATAAAAATGTATCGTTTGCACAAAAACTCCCTCGTAAAAATGTATGGTAAAAGAAAAAAAAGAGCCATATCTTACCCTGTATATGGCAGTATTGCTGTATATGAAAGGCAAAATATAATAAAAGGAATAATGCTAAAAGATAAGTTTTTTTAGAAAATATTTGTGAAATCCAACATAATCATATATCTTTGCGCTGAACAATGGGAGCTGTAACAGGCTGCTCGGAGTTTATTTACTGGTAAAAGGACGTTTCGAACGTCGCTCTCTGTATGCAAATTCTCGCAAAGTTTGTTTCCCTCAGAGAAGACGGCAACGGGCGTCCACGTTGCGTGTATGACATAACATGTGCCTGCAAGCATTGTCTTTCCGCTTTGCGGAAAGACTTCGCTTGGGCAAGTGTTCACATATATTACGGCGTGGGCTCTACGCGTTGCCTATCTTGAGGGAAGGCAATGCGAGAAGCCTGCATACAGGATAGGCAAATAGTAGAATCCTCACGTCGTTTTCTTGTATCTTATCTACAATAATTTATTTAACCGCCGACATTGTGGATTGATAGGCAAACAAAAACAAAAATCAATATGAAAAAGATTTTTATTACGTTGTGCATTGCTTTCGCGAGCGTATGCTCTTATGCACAGAGTGGTGACAGCAAAATCGGTGTTTATGGTATTATGGGTACGGAGAACTCCAACTTCGGTATCGGTGCAAAGGTTCAGTACGGCATTACAGATGCCATCAGAGCAGAGGCTTCGTATGACTACTTCCTGAAGAAGGACAATGTAACTAACATGAACGCAGGTATCAATCTGCATTACCTTATTCCCATTTCGGAAAGCTTCCGCGTATATCCTATCGTGGGAATCTCTTACGTTTACTGGAAGTTTGATTATGAGGGAGCTCTCGGAAGCGATTATAGCAAATCTTTTGAGGAGACAATGTTGAGTCAGGGAGTAACTCAGAGCGACCTTGACATGCTAAAACAGTATGCCCCTGATGAATATAACGAGCTGAAGGCAGAGTATGAGAGTGCATACGAAGACCTTGAAGAAAGTTCAAGCGAGAGCAAGATCGGTTTCAATGTAGGTGCCGGTCTGGAGTACGACCTTAGCAAGAGCCTTTCTATATTTGCTGAAGGACGTTATCAGATTGTCAGCGACTTCGACCAGACTGTTATTGCAGCCGGTTTGTCGTTCAAGTTCTGACAACTTGCAAAAACCGAATAACTTTTTCTTTTTCACCCGCATGAGTTTTCATGCGGGTTTTTTCTTACCTCCATCGCACATGTTGCAGTTATCACCAAAAGGTCATTATATCTCAAAAGGTATTTTCTGCGAATGCTATATTTGCTTTTCACATCATCTTTGCCTCTCTGCTCACTATCTTGATTCTCGCTTCATCTTAGCACAGCCCGCTGCGCCTCTACGATACTGTCAAAGCATGCTGCCGGGAAAGGTGCCGGCATGGGCTCGTAACTGCACTTAATGAAAGTTAATTTGTAAAGATATTTGGTCGGATTTAACATTTTTAAATCCGGCATTCTA
>CAMTJK010000140.1 GCA_947072805.1 uncultured Prevotella sp. | reverse complement strand
TGTTAAATTCGACCAAATATCTTTACAAATTAACTTTCATTAAGTGCAGTTACGGTTGGCTTCAAAGCATGACAAAACCCAAATCTCTTGTTGGCGTTATCATCATAATACCAATAACAGATTTGGGTTAGAGTATGATTACCTGTAAGGGCTATTGTGTTACATCACCTTGTACAGTCTGAACGACATGGCAGGAAGCGTGTCTTCTATGACGGCACCCTTCTTTGTTGTCGTCACATTGGCTGAGCCTGCTTTCGGAGTAATCCTTTCGGGATTGTCGAGGGTGTTTTCTGCGTTCGGATCGCTGCACACGAGGGTAAGTGTAGACGCTTTGTGTTCACCCTTCATGCCGTTGAGGTTGAGTGTGACAGGCTGGGCAGACTTCGACGTGTTGATGACTTTTACTATCACCGAGCCCTCGTTGCGGTCGGTTACGGCGCTGGCGAACAGCCCGTCCTGTCCCTCCTGACCTGCCACAGGCTTGCCTTCCATTGTCAGCGACAGCACGTTGGTGCCCTTGTTCATGGCATACATCTGCTGAACGTAGTAGCTTACCGACTTGAACATGCGCACATTGTCGTACCAGATGAGGTCGGGGCGCCATTGCCAGCCTTCTACGTGTGCGAAGAGCGGTGCGTATGCTGTCATCCACACTACGTCGGCGTTGCGCTCGAGGTCGGTCATGAATGCAGCTTCGTAGAGAGAGGTCTCGTAATGGTTCCATTTCTTGCCCTTGCCGTGGCAGGCATATTCTCCGGCAAACACCTTAGGACCTTTGCGGTCGTAGCCCTCGTAGCGCAGACCGCTTTTGAGGAACCATGTTTCGGGGCGGTAGAAGTGCTCGTCCACGAGGTCGGCCTTGAGTTCCTTCATGGCTTTCCAGCCTATTTCGAACATCTTGCCCTCCGAGTCCGGACCGCTCGTGCCCACTATGCGCATCTTCGGATATTTGGCTCTGATGGCTTTCACGAACGGTTCGAGGCGCTTGAAGTAGAGAGTGTCCCACTGCTCGTTTCCTACACCTATCATCTTCATGTTGAAGGGAGCGGGATGACCCATCTCGGCGCGTATCTTGCCCCATGTTGTGGTGGTATCGCCGTTGGCAAACTCTATAAGGTCGAGGCAGTCGTCGATGTATGGCTGCAACTCATCCACGGGAACGTGCCACTTGTCGCTGTTGCGGTTCTGGAACTGGCACGACATACCCACGTTGAGTACAGGCAGTGGCTCGGCGCCTATGTCTTCAGAGAGTTGGAAATACTCGAAGAAGCCCAGACCGTAGCTCTGGAAATAGTCAGGGAAGAAGCGGTGTGTGAAGGTGTGCTGCCAGCGGTTGCCGTTCAGCGGACGGTTTTCCACCGGTCCGATGGTGTTCTTCCACTGGTAGCGTGTGGCGAGGTCGGTGCCTTCCACTATACATCCGCCGGGGAAGCGGAACACGCCCGGGTGCTGGTCGGCAAGTGCCTGTGCCAGGTCGCGGCGCATACCGTTGGGGCGGTTCTTGAAGGTGTTTACGGGGAACAGGCTTATGTGCTCGAGGCAAGCGGCGTTTCTGCCGTCAAGGAAGATGCGCAACTGCGCCTTGTTGCGTGTGAGGGACGACTTCAGTATCACCTCATACTTCTTCCATTCGTTCGATTTTATCTCTACTTTCTCTGAAGCAAACTCCTGTCTCTCGCCCATGGTGGCAGGGTCTATGAGTTGTACGGTGATGCGTGCCGAGCCTTTCGGTGCTTTTGCCCACACGCTGAAGCGGTAGCTTTCGCCTTTCAGGACACCTATGCCGAAGTAGCCCTCGTTTACGAGTCCGCTGCGACGGTCGTTGTGGCGGGCGTCAGAGAGCACCACGTAGTGCGGACAGCGCTCGAAAGGTCCGTCGTTTTTCAGTTCCACGTTGCCGAAGGTCTGCCATCCCATGAAGCTTTGTGGAAATTCGAAAGAGCGGTTTTTCACGAGCTCGCCGTACAGACCGCCGTCGGCAGCGTAGTTGATGTCTTCGAAGAACATGCCGTACATGGTGCTCTGCACTGCGGCTCCGGCTTTCTTTGTGTTCACTTCCATCACATGCGATTGGGCAAACGAGGTCGATGCCGATGCCAGTGCGATGGCGATAGTCAATAGTCTATGGTTCATTTTGCTGTTATTTAGATTGTTGTTTCATCGTATTTGCAAATTTAAGTAAAATAAATGTAAGAGCAAAAAAACGGCTGTCAATAATGGTTTTTGAGCTTTCTTGAAACGAAAATAGCATGTAAAGGAAACAAATTTTGAACATTGATTTTGGCTTTTGGTTTAATTTTGTGCCATTGATAATGCTTGAATTCACAAATTAAACCTTAATAAATTAATTACTGATATGAATAGACTATTACTTGGCACAATCTGCTGCTTTGTTTTTGCCTCCGCACATGCTGCGCAGGCACCGGCATGTTCCGACGGGACAGCCGAAACGTCCGAATACGGCTCCGTGCCGGCTAAGGCTGCGAGCGAGGACTATATTGAAAACGTGATGTACACAACCGATTTCTCCACAATGTCATCGTATGATTTCTGGAAGGGAGGAACGGGAACATTCAGTATTGCCGACGGTTGCCTCCTTGTTCAGAACGCAACCGCTGTAGAGAATTATATTGTACAGTATATGGTGGCAGCAAATATGGGGCTGGAGGTCGGCTCTACATATATTGTAAGAACTACGTTGAAGGGTTCTGAAGAGGGAAAGATTTATTGCGGTCTGGGAAATTGGAGTGGTAGGTCAGAGGGATGGATTCCTTTCACGACAGAAATGGAGACTGTAGACATTGTGTTAAGCAGTATTCCCTCTTCCGACTTCATTCTTTTCCAGTCGGGAGCCTTCAAGGGTGACATATATATAAGTAAGGTAGAGGTGATAAAACGTGTGCCGGCAGGTTCGCAACTGAACATCAACAAGTATCAGAACAACTTTGAGGACGGCAGCTACTTCGGCGGATGGGGTGGCGGAACCATGTCAAACGCAGCCGGAGGACACGACAGTGACAAGTGCTGGAAGTTTACCAACGACACGAAAAAAACAAATAATTACGAAATACAGGCCTGCATCAATGTTTCAGACATATTGTACGGTCAGCGTTACACATTGCATTTCTGGGCAAAGGCCGAGGATCTTACAGCAGAAAGCGCCACTACTGTAGGCATTGGCTTCCAGAAGTCGTCAGGATATGCAGGCAGAGGCAATTTCCAGAACCTTGCCTTGACAACAGAATGGCAGGAATATACAGCATCGGTAGTGGTGACGGGCGAAGGAGCCGATCGTCTGCTCTTCAATCTCGGACATATAGTGGGAACCGTCTACATTGACGATATAGAACTCTACTACGTGGCGGAAAACCAGGAAATAACCGTCGGAGAGGCAGGCTATGCAACCTATACGTCGCTTTCGCCGCTCGACTTCTCGACAGTGAGCGAGATTGCAGCCTATAAGGCTTCGGTAAGCGGTTCTACGATAACGCTCACTAAGGTGACAAAGGCTGCCGCCGGCGAGGGTCTGCTGATACGCTCGCTCAAGGAGGGCACAGACAAATCTGTAACCGCAGTAGTGCCTTTCACAGGCAATTATGCCAAGGCTTCCGACAACAAACTTATAGGCGTGACCGGAGCTGCAAAGACGGTAAACAAGACAGAAGACACATACACTAACTATGTACTCTCAAAGGAAGACGGTGTGGTGGGCTTCTATCTGGCAAAGGAAAGCGGCACAAATGTGGCTGCCGGAAAGGCTTATCTGCAGATAACCACTCCTACAGGCAGTGGGGCGAAGGCTCTTACAATGGTGTTTGATGATGAGGCTAACGCCATAAGCGAAGTGAAAGCGACGAAACGACCTGCAGACGATGCCTGCTACACGCTCAGCGGCGTGCGCGTGACAAACCCCACAAAGGGCTTGTATATAAAGAACGGCAAGAAAATCATCATCAAATAAACATCGGCAAACAATCATCATATACTGAAAAGACAATGAAAAAGACATATATAACACCAAACGTGAGCGTCATTGAATTGGAAACGGCTCAACTGATAGCTGCAAGCGACCTGTTCAACTTTGAAGGCACGGGCAGCGGAAGCGGCATTCTCGGCGAAACGGAAGCTTCGGGCGATGCCATGTCGAAAGGCCATAAGTTCGACGTGTGGGAAGATGACGACGAGATTTAACCCGCGACAGTCATTGTGTTCAGCACGGGGCGTTTGACATAACGGCTGCCTGTGCAGTGTGATTAGGGCTGAATCGTTAATGGAATAATAAGTGAAAAGCGGGGAGGCAACATGCTTCCTCGCTTTTTTTGCACTGCAGAAGCTTGCTTTTTACGCCCAAAAACAGGGGAAAACCGTTCTGATACGTATTATTTTAATGTGGAATGCGTTGCCTTCGCGTAGCTATTCAGGCGTGGCGGCGGCAAGAGGGCATCCGCAGAGATGTGTGAGGACATAAAAACAATCTATTCTACAAATATGAAACAAAATCAGAACGGTAGCAAATCCTACCTCATTTCGATCGTTATGGTCGCCGTATTGGGCGGCTTGCTCTTCGGTTACGACACAGCCGTAATATCGGGAGCTGAAAAAGGCTTGCAGGCATTCTTTCTCGGTGCCTCAGATTTTACTTATACTGACGGCTGGCACGGCTTTACCTGCGCCAGTGCGCTCATAGGATGTATCATCGGTAGCGCCCTTTCGGGATATCTGGCATCCAACTTCGGACGCAAGAAGTCGCTCTTCTTCGCCGGTTTGCTCTTCTTCATCTCCGCCCTCGGCTCAATGCGCCCCGAAGTGCTCTTCTTCGACTATGGCTGTCCGAGCTACAGCCTGCTTGTAGCTTTCAATATCTACCGCGTGATAGGTGGTATCGGTGTGGGACTTGCTTCTGCCATCTGCCCTATGTATATTGCAGAGGTGGCTCCGTCGAACATCCGAGGAACGCTCGTTTCATGGAACCAGTTTGCCATTATCTTCGGTCAGCTCGTGGTTTACTTCGTCAATTTCCTCATTCTCGGTGAACATACCAACCCGATAATCGAACAGATAGGACAGGGAATAAACAAGGTGGCTGCCGGAAGCGACCCCTGGACCATTGCCACAGGCTGGCGCTACATGTTCGGAAGTGAAGCCGTGCCTGCCGGACTCTTCTCGCTGCTCATCTGCTTCGTGCCCGAGACACCGCGTTATCTCGTTATGGCAGGACAAGACAGCAAGGCTCTCGCCATCCTCAACAGAATAAACGGAGCTGCGCAGGGCGAGCACATCCTCAGCGACATAAAGAACACCATCACCGAACGCACCGAACGCCTGTTTACCTACGGTTGGGTGGTGATATTTGTGGGCATAATGCTTAGCGTTTTCCAGCAGGCTGTGGGCATCAACGCCGTGCTCTATTATGCACCGCGCATCTTTGCCGACATGGGAATGGACAAACCTATGGTGCAGACGGTGATAATGGGAGTGGTGAACATACTCTTCACGCTTGTTGCTGTGTTTACCGTTGAGAAGCTCGGACGCAAACCGCTGCTCATCTTCGGTTCCATCGGCATGGCAATAGGAGCGTTCGGAGTGGCTCTTACCTTCGGCAATCCATCGCTCGGCATCGTTACCATGATAAGTATTATGGTATATAGCGCATCGTTCATGTTCTCGTGGGGACCGATATGCTGGGTGCTCATCTCCGAAATATTCCCGAACACCATACGCGGTGCGGCTGTGGCCATCGCCGTGGCATTCCAATGGATATTCAACTGGATTGTAAGCTCGTCGTTCGTGCCCATGTTCAACATGCACCTCACGCCGGGAGACGACTTCGGTCACTGGTTTACATACGGACTTTACGGTGCCATCTGCGTGATTGCCGCTATCTTCGTATGGCGAATGGTGCCCGAGACAAAGGGCAAGACGCTCGAAGACATGAGTAAACTGTGGAAAAAATAATAATATGAAGACTATTCTGATTGCAGAAGACAATGACAGCAATTATGTGCTGATGACTTACATCCTCAAGGGCTCTTTCAATGTGGTAAGAGCCCACGACGGACTTGAAGCTGTAAACCTGGCGAAGGCCGGGGGTGTGGACCTTATAATGATGGACTTGAAGATGCCCAACTGTGACGGACTGGAGGCAACGCGCCTGATAAAGACTGACTTCCCGGAGCTGCCCATCGTCATGCTCACAGCCAATGCCTTTGAGTGTGACAGGGAAAACGCCATGAATGCAGGCTGCGACGACTTTATAGCAAAGCCGGTAAACAGGGACAAGTGCATGAAGGTCATATCGAAGTTCATCACTGTAGACTGATGAAGGTACAGCGCCTGCCGTATGACGCGCAAAGACAGACGGCAGGACGCACAACACACAGCCTGAAGGACATGTAATACCGTATGTAGGGAAAACAATAATCCCCGGAAGCGGAACGTCATCCTGCTTCCGGGGATTATTTTGTTTTGCGGCTTTGACTTTGGCTTATGCCGGCTTGTGTGTTATTTCACGAGAATAACAAGATATTTGCTCGTGCTCCAGAACACCTGCGGGTTGTTTATGCGAAGCACATACTGCTTGTTGGTGTTGCGCTCGAGCGTGTAACTGCTTGCCGGATGGGTGGTGAGCAACTTTGCCGTGCGTGAGTAAAGCTTTATCTCCTTCTGTACACGTATGTCTATTTTGGTGAAATAGTCGCGGTTGAAGTTGGCTTGCAGCACCTTGCCATCAACGAGAATGTTCTGGTCTTTCAGCTCATCCTTCGTTCCGAACACGAACCACGCGGTGTTAAGCTGCTTGTCTTGCGAGTTGATGGTGTTGGTCTTCTGTGTGCTTTCGTCTTTCAAGCTCGAGACATCAGTGTTCAGGTTTGCTATCTTCTCGTCGAGTTCTGTTATGTGTATGTCCTTTGCATCGAGCTCTTCCCTTAGTTTCTGCAGCTGCAGGTCCTTCTCTTCGAGCTGTGCCGTCATGTTTTCGAGAGCCTTCTTGAGCTGGTCGCCCTTGAACGAGCTTTCGCGCAGTTGCTGCTGCAGCTTGTTTATCAGCTCCTTGTTCTGCCGCATTGTAGACTGTATGAACTGAATGTTCTCCCTTATGCGCTGGTCTCTACTGGCGCCTTCGCCCTGTCTGGCCACGCTCACCCTGTTCTGCGCTTCGTTGATTTCGCGGAATCCCTCTTCTATTTCGTTGAACGTAGCGAGCATGTCGTTGATTTCGTTGTCGCGCTGGGCGATAATCTGGTTCAGTGAGTCGCGTTGCAAGTCGGCAGTATTGTCTACTTTCGGCGCGTTTTGCTTGCACGACATTACGGCGAGCAGGCACATTGCCATAAATAACAGTTTCTTCATAACTTTACTATTCTTTTGTTTTATTGACTTTTCTGTTTCTTTTCTCCTCCTTTTCGCGTTCCTTTATTTCCTTTTCGTCCATTCCTTCCACCACTATCACTATTTCTCCCCTCGGTTCGTTGGCGGTGAAGTGGTCTGCCACCTCATCGAGCGTACCCCTCACGCTCTCCTCGTGCAGCTTTGATATCTCGCGGCACACGCTTGCCCTGCGTTCATGCCCGAATACTTCGGCAAACTGTCGCAGCGTTTTGACGAGGCGGTAGGGCGATTCGTAGAATATCATGGTGCGCTCTTCGCGGCTCAGAGCCTCGAGCTTGGTCTGTCTGCCTTTCTTCTGGGGTAGGAAGCCTTCAAAGGCGAAGCGGTCGCAAGGCAGTCCGCTCGATACGAGAGCCGGTACGAATGCCGTTGCACCGGGCAGACACTGCACCTCGATGCCCGCCTTCACGGCCTCGCGTACCAGGAAGAAGCCCGGGTCGCTGATGCCGGGTGTACCGGCATCGCTTATGAGCGCAACGGTCTGTCCGGCGAGCAGGCGTGCCACCACGGCGGCAGAAGTACCATGCTCGTTGAACTTGTGATGCGACATAAGATGATTCTGAATGTCATAGTGTTTCAGCAATATGGCAGATGTGCGGGTGTCTTCAGCCAGCACCAAATCAGCCTCCCGTAAAACTCGTATGGCGCGGAAGGTCATGTCTTCCATGTTGCCCACAGGCGTGGGAACGATATAGAGCAATCCCATATTGAAAGCAAATGTAAGTAATTATTTGCTATTACTCAAAAAAAGAACTCCTTTCTTTGCAATTTTTAAAACGTATTTGTACTTTTGCAGCCATATGACAGGAAACTTAACAGGGGAAGCACGCCGCCCCGGAAGAGTTGAAGTGGTGTGCGGGTCGATGTTCTCGGGAAAGACGGAAGAACTTATCCGCCGCATGAGACGTGCAAAATTTGCCAAGCAGAGGGTGGAAATATTCAAGCCGGCAATAGACACACGTTATTCGGAGGATGATGTGGTGAGCCACGACCGCCATTCCATCACTTCCACGCCCATCAGCTCGTCTGCCCAGATACTGCTGCTCTCGTCGGATATCGACGTGGTGGGCATAGACGAAGCCCAGTTCTTCGACAGCGGTCTGGTGGATGTGTGCAACGAGCTGGCAAACCGCGGCGTACGTGTGATTGTGGCGGGGCTTGACATGGACTATAAGGGCGTGCCGTTCGGACCTATTCCGGCGCTGTGCGCCATTGCCGACGAGGTGACAAAGGTGCATGCAATATGCGTAAAGTGCGGAGCTCTGGCTTATGTGAGCCACCGCATTGTGGACAGCGACCGCCGTGTGCTGCTCGGAGAAACTGCCGAATATGAACCTCTGTGCAGAGACTGTTACAGAAAGTGTAACGAGGAGTGACAGACTATGTCCGACGGCGACATGTGACCGTCGGTTGCATTGTGTGAGTTACCTTTCATTTTGTATCGTTAAAGTTTCATTAACAGTTTGGAAAAATCTTTACTTTAACGTGTGTTAATAGGCATCC
>CAMTJK010000139.1 GCA_947072805.1 uncultured Prevotella sp. | reverse complement strand
CGCAAAACGCGTAACTTGCTGACTATCAGCGCTCCCTATTTGAGAGTAAAAACGCTCATTTTCGCGTCGTAGGTTTCAAATCGAGGTTTGGATGCCGATTAACACACGTTAAAGTCAAGATTTTTCTAAAATGTTAATGAAACTATAATGATAGTATTTCAAATTGTCTTAAAAGTGAAATCAGAGTTTCAACAGATTGTGTCAGCATAATGAACCGATTGGGATTACAATAAGTCATATCCGACCAAAAGTCATCATGTAAGAGACGAATGTAGTCCATTCTTTACATAATTTCAAATTATTGATACATTACTGCAATGGTTTTTTCATTAACATTTATAACTTTGTAGGCAAACACAATAAAATAAATAGAATGAAAAGGAAAATTCTAATTGCTATACTTTTTATAAGTAGTATATCATGCATGGCTGCGCAAGCTGTCAAGACCAAAATCATAGACAACGGAGGTTCGGGCTTGTTCCAAGCCATTGCAGTAGAAGAAGCTTCAATGCCGGATTTTGTAATCTATCGTCCCAAGGATCTCTTACATGCCCATGCCAGATGCGGTGCTCTGCCTGTGCTGCTTTTTGGAAACGGTGGATGCGCCGATACCAATATAGGCTATGAGAGAATGCTTAACGAGATTGCTTCTCATGGCTATATCGTGGTGGCCATAGGCAAGATGCAGACTCAACCCGGAGAGCGAAATATAGGACAGACGGAATCATCGGAAATGATACGAGGCCTGGAACTAATACTTGAATTGAATAAAACGAAAGGTACAGAATATTATCATTTTATCGACACGACCCTTATTGCAGCAGCGGGTCACTCCTGCGGTGGCGCACAAGTATTGTATAATGCTGCTGATCCAAGACTTAAAACCTGTATAATGCTTAATGCCGGCATGGGTGACATGGAAATGGCAGGAGCCAGCAGGGCTTCGCTCTCCCGCTTGCACACACCTGTTCTATATATTGTAGGTGGAACAGACGATGTTGCTTATCCAAATGCACAAAAAGACTACAACCGCATAAACAACGTACCAGTTTGTCTTGCAAACCACCCTTCCTCCGGACACAGTGGCACATATAAAGAAGAATACGGAGGCGACTATGGCAGGATGCTTCTCTGCTGGCTTGACTGGCAACTACGGAATAAAAAAGAAAAGGCTGGCATCTTTCTGAATGGTGACATAAAAGAATTTCAGAGCTGGCAAATGAAGGCAAAGAATTTCCGACAATATCCAGGAAAGTTTATCTCACAGAAAATGCCATGTCGCCTATTGAAAGGATTTAAGGAGCGCGACTATTCCATATATCTACCAGGAAGTTACGAGCATGACACACTGCATAAATATCCTGTGCTATACCTTATGCACGGCGGTGGAGGTTCGCATACCGACTACGAACGTATGCATCATCTTTCACAAATAACAGATAGTATGACAGACGCCGGTATTATCAAGGACATGATTATAGTCTGTGCAGAAGGCAACCAGGGCAACATGATGTATTTTAACACGCCACAAGGTAAGGACAGCATACCCGACTGGCAATATGAAGATTATTTCTTTAAAGAACTTATTCCCTACATAGAGAGAACTTATCGTGTAAGGACAGACAAGGGCGGACGCTCTATTGCCGGCTTCTCTATGGGTGGTGGAGCAGCTGTCGTTTATGGTCTACACCATCCCGAAATGTTCTCTATGGTATATAACATCTCCGGATACCTGCGTCACCAGTCACTTGATTTTCTTAAGGAAGACCCTTCGGCTGAATGGCGTCAGAAGGTAATTGCAGCCAACAACCCAATCACCACAATAGATAACAGCAGTGAAGCAAAGGTGAAATCATGGAAACTTGTGGACTGGAAGATCAGCGTGGGTGACCGAGATTTCACGTTTGTTGACAATATGGATCTGGCAAAGGCATTACGCCAGAAAGGCATTCCGGTTTCCGTGTATGTCAATGATGGCGAACATAACGGCAAATGGGTACAACCTGCCCTTGAAGATGCCATCAGGCGAGCCGACAAAAACTTCAAAAGCCTGTGGATAGATAATGGCGACAGACATATTTTCGGCATCGTCAGCAAACCGCAATACACAGGCAAGAAACAGCCCGTAGCCATCATTGCTCACGGTTTTAACGGTACCCATGCCTATGGACATACATACTTCAAGACATTGAACGAACTCGGTTTCCAGTGTTACGCCTTCGATTTTCCTTGCGGATCCGTAAAAAGCCGTAGTGACTCAAACACGACAAACATGTCTATCATTGATGAGCAAAGCGATCTGGAAGCCATAATCCGACATTTCCGCCAGCAGCCAGACGTTGATGCTGAAAAGATTGTGCTCATCGGCGAGAGCCAAGGCGGATTTGTTTCAGCCTTGACAGCCGCACATATACCACAGGATATAGACAAACTCATTCTCGTATTTCCAGCCCTATGTATTCCAGAAAACTGGAACACACGATATCCGAAAGTGACAGATATTCCCGATACCACCTACCTGTGGAAAGTGCCTTTAGGTCGCCGTTTCTTCATGGAACTGCGCAACATTGACGTATTCAAGACCATCAAAAAATTTCCCAAGCCTGTACTTATCATTCAAGGAGACGCCGATACAGTAGTGTCTATGGCTGACTCTCGACGTGCAGTGAAGTTATATAAGGATGCACGCCTATACGTCATCCCCGGTGCCGGCCATGGTTTCAAACCCAAAGAACAACAGTTATCGTTAGAACAGATTAAAACATTTCTAAAATGAAAAAACAATTTATATTTACGCTGATATTGATACTGGCATTCAATACTATCCATGCCATCGAAAACTATCCCTACAGGAGTGATTATCTGTGGGTAACCGTTCCAAACCATTCCGACTGGATATACAGTACCGGAGATACTGCCACCATAGAAGTGCAATTCTATAAGTACGGCATACCGCGCAACGGTACAGTGGAATACAGCATTGCATATGACTTGATGGCTGATGATACTAAAGGAACCGCACAACTGAAGAACGGACGATGCACCATCAACATGGGTACAGCAGACAAGCCATGCTTCCGTGATCTGCGATTACGGCTAACACTCGATGGAATCAGCTATCACCATCACATAAAGATAGGATTCTCTCCCGATAAAATACGTCCGTATACACAGCAGCCTTACGACTTCCGCCAATTCTGGAGTGAAGCGCTGAAGGAGGCGGCACGCCATCCTCTGAAATACACCAAAGAATTACAGCCGGAGTTGTCGAACGACAAAACCGACTGCTACCTCATCAAACTCGAATTAAATCGTCAGCGCCAGTCGTTCTATGGCTATCTTATGATGCCCAAAAACGCACAGGCAGGAACATGTCCTGTAATACTCTCTCCACCCGGAGCAGGCATTAAACGCATCAAGAATCCGAACTCACGCGACTATTATCCCGAACACGGCATAATTCGTCTGATTACAGATATTCACGGTCTCAATCCAAGCATGCCTGAAGAGTACTTCGAAGATATTCGTGCTGCCTTCGACGGACGCATTAAAGGTTACCTTTATCAAGGTATCGACCACCGCGACCACTACTACATGAAGCATGTATATTTGGGCTTAGTGCGCTGCATTGACATGCTTACTTCGCTACCGGAATGGGACGGTCGTAATGTCATCACTCTCGGTGGCAGTCAGGGAGGTGCTCTTGCCCTCATTGCGGCTGCCCTCGACGAACGAGTAAATCTATGTGTAGCCAACCACCCTGCCCTTACCGACATGGCTGCAGCATCACAACCGGGATTAACTCATGGCTATCCCCATTTCTCCACAGCTGAGGGATTTTTAACCAGCGCCCATCTGAATACACTTGCATACTACGATGTCATAAACTTCGCACCATACATAAAAGCAAAAACATATATGACATGGGGATTCAACGACAACACCTGCCCACCAACCACAAGCTATGCCCTATGGAATACCCTGCAATGTAGCAAAGAATGTCTCATCACCCCCATCAATGAGCATTGGACAAGCGATGCTACTGATCGGGGACAGCTTGACTGGGTATTGCAGAATCTTGAAACTGTGACGGAGCAACCCCAAACATCGCACGGAAGCAGCGGCAGAAATAGCTCGCCGAAGAAAAACCAGTAGCATAACTTATTTCCGTGACACTCATACCTCCTTCGCGGAGCAGTTCTGCCGCACGACGCAGACGTATGCCGCGCACAAACTCGGTAGGCGTATATCCCGTGGCCGACTGTATCTTACGATAGAAAGTCATACGACTCATACACATATCACTGCTCAACTGTTCCACGGTATAACCCTCATCGCTCATATGGGCCTCTACCTGGGCAATGGCACGCTGCAGCCACTCACTCTCCCCGGTGTGAACAGACTGCCGCTCCGATCTTTCATTACAATCGTGTATTCCATCCCTGCTGACCTCACTCCTTATCTGTTGCATGAACCGCCGGCGCTGTCTGCGCAACATCAGTATATAACATACAAGTACACCAAATACAAGCAACATAACGAGCGTAGCACACCATCCCCACAACGGCATGCGCCACGCAGTCCGGTCGTCTGCAGGTTGGCTCCATCTGCTGCCCGCAGATGTTTCACACAGTTCTATCATATAAATGTTATCAGCCTCACGACTCTGCTGACGCATTGTCTTGCGCATGGGGTCATATATCCTCACATATCTGTCGCTCAATAACACAAGTCTGCCAACACTGTCTGCCTCCATTGCCAGTACCCCATCACCATACTCATTGGAACCATATTCGTCAATATGTACCTCACCGTCGGCATATTTGTAAAGTTGTCCATATATAGAGGCAAGCCACAGCGTACCATCGGGTGTAAAAGTCATTGCAGAGACATCTCTTGTGTCACTTACCACAATCTCTTTCCTCTCCTGTCTTTTATAACGAATGTCTTTACCCGTACTAAACCACATATCGCCATTACTGTCCACAGTTACAGCCGTGGGACGTTTGGAAAGTTGCCGTACACGTTGCACTGCCAGCGCGCTCTCTTTGGTCATTACAGTACCTTCAAACCAGCACTTTTGACTGTCTGTACTTACAGCATGACATCCGCCCCATCCATCTGTCACCAGCAGTCTGCCCTGATTGTCTGTCACCGTGCGACTAAAATCTATACTGTCAGACCATTTGTCATCCATAAGCACGAAGCGTTCTCCGTCAAGGTGTAAAGTACCTCCCTCCCATTGCCGACATAGCAACTGTCCTTTTGGACTCTCATACATTCGGAATATATATTTGTCGCCCGCATCAATACGTCTTATCAGTTTTCCATTTGGTGAATATTCGTATACATTCTTGTTTGCCGTTAGCCAGCAGTGCCCGTCTGAAGTTACAATGATGTCGTCCACACGCCTGTCATCAACCTCCGCCAGGAATCGGATACTGTAATCATCCTTATCCAACATATTGGCTCCATGCGTTGTACCTATGAAAATTCTGTTTCCTGTTTCTGCCAAACACAGCACGGTATTGCTACCCAGCAGATTAGGATGTTCTGCATCACAGCGAAACACTATCACCTGCCTTCCATCGTCGCGACACACGCCTCCTCCATCTGTGCCATACCACAGAAAACCTTCACTGTCTTGCATGACATAGAGCACCTTGTCAGCCGACAGCTGTTCACGGTTAGGTAATACAAGTACGTGGGTGCCTTGCGCCATCAGAATAAAGGACGCAAGAAGGAGTAGAATTGTAATGACGACTATTTTTCTTTGTATCATGCTGACAAAGATACATAATTTCAATGTGAAGTTACATCAATGAAAGAGGCTTTTAAGCTGTTTTAGTACTTTTGCACCACGAAACTTATAACAAAACTAAAAATCATGAAACTACTACTTACATTTTTCCTTGTCCTTACGGCAATTGCGACATGCAAGGCTGACGACATTAATGCTCCTGTTATCAACAACGACACATTCTGGAAAACAAGCACCGGCAGCTATATATACAGCCAGGGAGGTGGAATATTCCGATTCCCTGATGCAAAGGGTGTAGAACATTATTACTGGTATGGCGTGAAGTATCAGGAGGCTGTAGACTATTGTCCCGACGCTCTTGCTGGCAGCAAAAGCAACATTACAAATTTCCTATCGGTAACATGCTATCAAAGTGACGATCTTGTGAACTGGACTTTCGTAAATGACGTACTGACACCTGCTTCTACCGGATGGGCTTACTGGGTGGGACGCCTGGGGGTGGCATACATAGAAGAAGCAAAGAAATATGCACTGATAACACAGTTTAATGACAATGTGCTGGTAGCTACTTGTGATACGCCGACAGGAAACTTCCAGCGGCACAACCAGATTGACATGACCGACATAATAGGAACGCCAAACACCGGTGATCAAACTGTATTCACAGATCCGGACACAGGCAAGTCGTATCTGTGCTACAGCTACGGTAAAGGGCGGTCACGCATTTATCTGTCTGAAATAGGCGTATGCAATGACGGGAAGATAGGTCTGAAAGATTGCCATCAGATATATAAGGGTTCCGGACGTGAAGGTGACTGCATGTTCAAGTATAAAGGGAAATATTACGTGTGTGCCAGCGACCTCTACGGATGGAACGCTTCCAACGTGTACTATCTGGAAGCTTCAGACATATACGGTCCATATACGCCGACAAACGACATGCAGGTGATGCCGGGCTCGGGCGATGATTATGGGCATGTAACACAGACCGGATTCTTCTACACCGTTAGAGGAACAAAGCAGGAAACAGTAATATACTGCGGAGACAGATGGGCCGGATTCGCAGGAAACGGTAATGGCTTTAATCAGTGGTGTCCGCTGTCATTCATCAATGGCAAACCTTACTTCAATTCTCTCAGCCAGTGGCATCTTGATGCCGAGACAGGCGAATGGTGGGTCGGTAAAGAGAATAACTATGTCAAGAATTTCAGCTTCGATGCTGATCGCGTGAACATTCCAAGCTCCAACAAACCCTCACAGGCGTATCTGCGCGGATGGACAACAGAAGTGAAAAAGGGCAACAGCGTTATCATCGGCGATAGCAACTCACCAGTGCTTAATGGCAAGAATTCAAGCACCGACCGTAGCATCGTAATGGGTAACTATTGTCTAAACATATCTGATAATAAAGACTTCCAGCGCAAAGTATATCAGAAGATATCCTCCTCTGCCTATGTACAGTTGCCAGACGGTCACTACACAATGACTGTTTATGCAAAGGGGGAAGGCTCTTTCAACGAACTATATATGTATGCTACATGTGGTAGCCAGACCATAAAAACTGACATCACAGAGATGGATAACAAATGGCACCCATATACCATAAGCGACATTGTTATAGAAGGCGGTAGTGTAGAGGTTGGATTCTATGCTGATGGTCAGGCTGGCGCATGGTGCCATATAGACGATGTGGCTTTAGTCATTGAGAAAAGTACCGACGAAGACATTGACTTGCCCATTGAACTGAAAAGCAGTCCAGAGACAGAAAATGTCTCGTATATGGACGGTTCCATGAATTTCGTCTTCAACCAGAAAATCAAGTACAGCGGGAATATTACCATTACAAGTAAAGGATTTGAACGCATAACCGATGTCACTGCTTTCGGCTCTACACTTTCTGTTAGTTATGAGGGGCTCGATGTTAATACCGACTATACACTCACGATTCCCGCAGGAGCTGTCAGCAGCATAAACGGAAATAACACACTTGAGAAGGAAATAAAATTCCACTTCTCGACCTGCGACTTCGGACTCCTTGAAAATATCAAAGATACACATAAAGGAAGAGCTGCTGCTCTGCCCATTAACTTCAAACCCTTCAACGTCATTGACCTTCTCGAACGTGAAGACGGAACAGTGCAGCAAAGCAGCAACGAACATCCGCACTGGGTACAAGTGTCGGGAGAGAAAACAGAAGACAAAGCTGTTTTAACCAAGACATCAGATAAAATCATGACATTCTATCAGTCGCAGGCATCTGCAATGAGACTTAAAGCCGACTATAGCGGCAGCGGCAACATTGAATTCAAGATTCAGGAAACACGCAATGCAGATGTAATGCCCAGCTGGCGTACCATACGCGTGCTACGTGCAGAAGACTTCCCCTTCGATGGCATAATTCCACTGAACAGTGAAGCACGCTTCATCAAACTTACAGCCACCGCACTGTCAGGTAGCGTTACTGTATATGAATTCCGGATTGCCGATTCCGACGGTACAGGGCTTGACGAAGATACAGACCTGGGGATAACACGCACCCCATCCGACGAGGTTGCACGTATCGAATACTTTACCTTGTCCGGCAAGCGTGTATCCATTCCTCCTGTAGGAATATCACTGATGCGTATGACAATGAATGACGGCACCATTCTCGTCAAAAAATTCTACAAGACATTGAGATAAACCCAACCTCGTCTTGTCACAGATCTTTTGACCGCAATGACAGCAATCTTGCCAGATAGACATTTCTTTCTGCGAACTAATATAAATAAATCATTTCTGTTTCCCAAAATAATGTAACACATAAGAATTGGTATTTGTCTATCTATGCAATAAAAATAATATTCATTGAGTAACGAAATCAGGGAGAAGGACAGCACCGTAAAAGTCATATTACGATGCTGTCCTCTCTGTTTACACAAAGGATAAACCTTTCTTATAATAATATCTTATTCTGCAGCTTGCCTACTTTTAGTATATATAAGTCATAGAGGAATTGGGAACGCTACTTCCGGCAACGTTGCATACACATTAGCCGTTGGTGTTATATGCGCCGTAACTGCACTTAACAAGAGTTAATTTGTAAAGATATTTGGTCGGATTTAACATTTTTAAATCCGGCATTCTAGGTGTAAATATTTGTTAATGAAAGTGG
>CAMTJK010000138.1 GCA_947072805.1 uncultured Prevotella sp. | reverse complement strand
AAGTTAGGCTGCACTCGGCAAATTGAAAACAAGCTTTCTTTCAATTTGTTTGCACATTAAGGCTACGCACTATAAACAAATTAAAATACTGATATGAAGACAAATTATGAAATTCGCTACGCATCTCATCCTGAAGATGCAAAGAGTTATGATACCGCTCGCATACGCCGCGACTTCCTTATAGAGAAGGTCTTCGCCGCCGACGAGGTAAATATGGTCTATTCTATGTACGACCGCATGGTAGTGGGAGGCGCCATGCCCGTGGCAGAGACACTGAAGCTCGAAGCCATAGACCCGCTGAAAGCCGACTACTTCACAACGCGCCGCGAAATAGGAATATTCAACGTAGGACAAGGCGAGGGCATAGTGAAAGTGGGCGACGAGGAATTTGTGCTCGGCTTCAAAGAGGCTCTCTACGTGGGTAGAGGCGACCGCGACGTGTTCTTCGCATCGAAGGACGGAAGCAATCCTGCAAAGTTCTACTTCAACAGCGTCACCGCACACAAGGAATATCCCTGCAAGAAGGTGACAAAAGACGACGCCGTGGTGGCTCACATGGGAAGCCTGGAGATGAGCAACGAACGCAACATAAACAAGATGCTCGTAAACCAGGTGCTACCCACATGCCAGCTGCAGATGGGTATGACCGAACTTGCCACCGGAAGCGTATGGAACACCATGCCGGCTCACGTACACAGCCGCCGCATGGAGGCTTACTTCTACTTTGAAGTGCCCGAGGAGCAGGCCGTATGCCACTTTATGGGCGAGGTGAACGAGACACGACACATATGGATGAAGGGCGACCAGGCTGTGCTCTCACCCGAATGGAGCATACACTCGGCTGCCGCCACACACAACTATACCTTCATATGGGGTATGGGCGGAGAAAACCTTGACTACGGCGACCAGGACTTCTCGAAGATTACAGACCTGAAATAAGACGCAGGCACAACGCCGAAAGAGGCAGACAGAAACAAAGACAGAACAAAAACATAAACAAATATTATACGATATGAACATGTTTTCATTAGAGGGAAAGAACGCCTGGATAACAGGCGCTTCCTACGGTATCGGCTTCAACATAGCAAAAGCATTTGTTGCCGCCGGAATTAAGAACATCATCTTCAACGACATCAACGAGGCTGCACTCGAAAGAGGTCTGGCCAACTACAAAGAGGCCGGCATCGAAAACGTGAAAGGCTACGTTTGCGACGTGACAAAGGAGGATGACGTGAAGGCTCTCGTGCAGAAGATACACGAAGAGGTGGGACAGATAGACATTCTCGTAAACAACGCCGGCATCATCAAACGCATACCCATGCACGAGATGAAGCGCGAGGAGTTCCAGCAGGTAATAGACATTGACCTCGTAGGTCCGTTCATCGTATCGTCTGCTGTAATTCCCGAGATGATGGAACGCAGAGAGGGCAAGATTATCAATATATGCTCAATGATGAGCGAACTCGGACGCGAAACGGTATCGGCTTACGCTGCCGCAAAAGGCGGTCTGAAGATGCTTACACGCAACATCTGCTCTGAATACGGCGAGTACAACATACAGTGCAACGGCATTGGCCCGGGATACATAGCCACTCCGCAGACAGCTCCATTGCGTGAGCGTCAGGCTGACGGAAGCCGTCACCCGTTCGACAGCTTCATCTGCGCAAAGACACCGGCAGGACGCTGGCTCGACCCCGAAGAGCTGGGAGGACCGGCTGTGTTCCTCGCATCGCATGCTTCAGACGCCGTAAACGGTCACGTGCTCTACGTGGACGGAGGTATACTGGCTTACATCGGCAAACAGCCCAAATAAGCTACATCAATACGCAAAGGGCGTAAATATACTTATATAATAATGTATAACGGATTATGAGAAGATGATGTAAACACTACAACATCTCTTCTTCATAATCCGTTATCCTTTAATAAAAGAATGAGAACAAACGGCTCCAGCCATACTCCATAACATTGGCTATTATCTCGGCATCAGGAACGAATAGACATAAGGCATAACCTCATCGTCATATTCACCCATCATGCTGCCGTAACCGCCAAGGTTGGCATTGTTGAAGCCGTGGTTTGCTCCCTCTATTCTCACAAGACTGGCATTGGGATAGATGGTGACGGCTTTCTCGGAATTGGAGATTGGCACAATGAAATCGTTCGTTCCGTGAATGATGAGCACAGGACCGGCATAACCTCCGATGTGGCTCCACACATCAAAATCCTTTATAGACTCGACGAATGCCTCGCTCGTGCTGACCATTCCACCAAAGCCACCGGTGCCGCCAAAGCCACCACCGAAACCGGAGAACATCTTGACAAGCTCGGGTATGTTGAACGCAGGATAGAAAAGTATCATTCCCCTGATATCCGACGCCACATCTTCTGCGGTGAGAGCCGAAACAAGTCCGCCCTGACTCGAACCGAGCAGGAAGATGCTGTCGGCATCAACATAGGGGAGCTTTTTCACCGTTTCGAGAACAGCCTTCAAGTCGTCCACCTCGGTGAACACGGTCATCTCGTCGGTGGAACCGTCGCTCTGGCTCTCGCTACTGCCGCCACAAAAGTCGAAACAGTAGGCAGACATGCCCTTTTCGGCAATGCTGTCGGCATAGCCAGCCATGGCTGCATGTGTGAGCGAACTGCTGTGTGAGAGTATTACGCACGGTGCCTTGCTGCCCTCGGACACCTTGCGGTACATCTTGCCATATATCTTATAGCCGTCCCTGTTGCAATACAGTTCTTCACACACAAGCTCGGGCTCCAAATTGTCATCGTTGTCGTTATCCGAATTGTCATCGTTGTCGTTATCCAAATTGTCATCGTTGTCGTTATCCTTCTGGAGCTCCATTTCGTCATTGTCGTCATCGGAACAGGCTGTCGTGACGGTAAAAGAAAGGGCAAATAAAAAGGCGAGGGAAAAAAGATAAGTCTTAGTTTTCATAATCATAACATCGAAATGATTATCCCAAACATGTCATTGGAAAGACATCAGAAAGCAACAGCCTAACCTGTTTGCATCACCATAACGACGTATTTGGGACTGTATTGTTTTGTGTAAAAGGGTAAAAAAATTAGAGGTATCATCTCTAAGTAAAAGAGACGATACCCCATTATCTTTAATGGATAGATTAATTCAAAGCATCTGCCAACTCTGCTCCAGCCTTAAATTTGGCAACTTTCTTTGCAGCGATCTGAATCTTCTGCTTTGTTGCGGGGTTGATGCCCTCACGTGCAGGACGCTCGTTTACGCTGAAAGTACCGAAACCAACAAGAGCTATCTTGTCACCGGCGATAAGAGCTTCCTTGATAGCGGCAACAGTAGCATCAAGAGCCTTCTTTGCATCAGTCTTAGGCAGACCTGAACCGGCTGCAATCTTTTCAATTAATTCTGTCTTGTTCATAATTCTCTGGATTTTAATTTAAGTATTAATAGTTTAAAATATAGTCTTTCGCACTTTTTAATCGCAAATATAGGGCAAACTATTTAGAAAACAAACAAAAAGCCGAAAAAAGTGATATTTTTTTAGAAAAATAGCCTGTCAATAGGCATTATACTGCGGTTTGACGGATATTTTTAGTAAATTTGCCGTCAAATAGGCGGTGCCGCACGCATCGCTCTTTATATCAAGAAAATATGATACGTAACATACCAGCCGTAACAAAGAATCTGTTACTGATAAACATTCTGGCATTTGCCGCATCGGCGCTCATCCTACCCGGACTGAAGACAACAGGCGGCTTGCACTTCTTTCTGGCAAGCGACTTCCATCTGTACCAGTTTGTAACCTATATGTTTCTGCACGCCAACTTCCAGCACCTGTTCTTCAACATGTTCGCACTGTGGATGTTCGGCTGCGTGATGGAACAGGTGTGGGGCTCAAAGAAGTTTCTTATATATTATATGGTGTGCGGAATAGGAGCCGGACTGATGCAGGAAGCGGCACAGCTCATAAACCTTTCGATGACACTGCAACAGACCTATCCCGAAATATCGCTGCTGAACCTGCCCAAGGGACTCGCCATGCAACTCAACTACTGGACTACAATAGGCGCATCGGGCAGCGTATACGCCATACTGCTGGCCTTCGGTATGACATTTCCTAACGAAAGAATGTTCATCTTTCCACTGCCAATACCAATAAAGGCAAAGTGGTTTGTACTATTATATATAGGTATAGAGGTGTTCTCGGCACTAACACTGCCCGGCGACGGAGTGGCACACATGGCTCACCTCGGCGGAATGTTGTTCGGATTTATCATGATACGATACTGGCAAAAACATCCGGGAGCATACTACAACCATAACAACGGATACGGATTCTTCAACAATCTGAAACAGAACTTCGAAAAGATGAAGCAGAAGAAAGCCGAACCGCAGGGAAACATGCACGCCGAACAGGGAGGCAGACAGGAATCTGACTGGGAATATAACGCAAGAAAGAAGGCCAACCAGGACGAAATAGACCGCATTCTTGACAAAATAAGGGCAAGCGGATACGACAGCCTGACAAAAGAAGAGAAAAAGAAACTCTTCGACAGCAGCAAGGACTATGATTAACAAGCTGAAAACCTTTTCAGTGAGTATGGTGGCAGGAGCCAATATAGCTACTGTCATCATAATGCTTTTGACCGGATTCGCCGATTACGTGAATCCGGTAAGCCACCCTACCCTGTCATGCTTCGGCATGGCTTTCCCCATATTCCTGCTCTTCAACCTGATATTCCTCGTATTCTGGCTCATCTTCAAATGGCGCATGGCAATAATACCAATAGCCGGATACGTGCTTGCCTATGTGCCAATAAGGATATACATACCTATCAATATGCCGGCAGACATGCCCGACAACGTGGTAAAGGTGCTGTCGTACAACGCACAGAACTTCAGCGGAGCACAACGCTATGACAACGCGTTCGACCTAATATACGATTACCTGAAACAATGCGACGCCGACATAGTGTGCCTGCAGGAGAACCTAATGTCGCAAAAATACCAGAAAGAGAAACTCGACAGCCTCTACGAATACAAGGATACCACCCACGTGGGTTCACGAAACATAAACTCCGTGGGGATATACTCGCGCTTCCCGATAATACGGAAGGAAAGAATAGAGTACACGTCGAAAGGCAACGGAAGCATGGCTTATTATATAAAGATGTATGACGATACGGTGCTCGTGGTAAACAACCACTTCGAAACAACACACCTCTCGCTCGACGAAAGGAAAATGTATAAGGAAATGCTGAAAGGCGAAATGAAAAACGACACGGTAAGGATAGAATCGAAAAAACTATTAACCAAACTCGGAGAATCTGCCGCCATGAGAGCACCACAAGCCGACATCGTACACCAATATATAGAGGAGCACAACAACTATCCTACCATAGTATGCGGCGATTTCAACGACAATCCAATATCGTACACACGACGGATAGTGGCAAAAGGACTTAACGACTGCTACGTAAACACAGGCTTGGGCATCGGACTGTCGTACAACCAACAGGGATTCTATGTGAGAATAGACAACATTATGTGCAACAACGACTTCACTCCATATAACTGTAAGGTGGACAATAAAATAGATGCATCCGACCATTATCCCATCTTCTGCTGGCTCAAAAAGCGGGAGAAACCTTAAAAAAAGCATGAAAAAGAGCAATAAATTTTCCAAAATATAAAAAATTAGCTATATTTGCAAGCTAAAATTCCCATATTACGCAATAATAATTAAAACAATATAATTAAAAGATGCAAAACAAAGGAATTGTAAAGTTTATCGCAGCCGCACTCGTGCTGGTGTGTGTGTTCTACCTTTCCTTCTCTTTTGTAACCCGCCATCATGAGAACAAGGCGCTGGCTATGGGCGAGAAGGCAGGACAGGAATACCTCGACTCCATCATGAACGAAAAAGTGTGGTTCTTCGGTATTTACTCGTTTAAGCAGTGCCGCGAAATGGAAATCGGTCTCGGACTCGATTTGAAAGGCGGTATGAACGTGGTTCTTGAGGTATCGGTACCCGACGTCATCGCCGTTCTGGCTGATCACAAGACCGACCATGCGTTCGTAAAGTCAATGCAAGACGCTAAGGCAGAGGAAGAGACAAGCCAGTCTGACTTCATCTCGCTCTTCGTAAAGCATTACAAAAAGAATGCACCCGGTCACCGTCTGGCAGAAATATTCGCCACACAGCAGATGAAAGGCAAAGTGAGCACACAAAGCAGCGACTCAGAAGTGGAACGCGCCCTTCGCGAAGAGGTTCAGTCGGCTGTAGATAACTCTTTCAACGTTGTACGCAACCGTATTGACAAGTTCGGCGTTGTTCAGCCAAACATACAGAAACTGGAAGGACATGCAGGACGCATCATGGTGGAAATGCCCGGCATCAAAGAGCCCGAACGCGTGCGCAAACTACTGCAAGGTAGCGCAAACCTCGAATTTTGGGAGACATACAACAGTCAGGATATAGTGCCGTTGCTGGCACAACTCAACCAGAAGTTCGCCAACCTCAACCAGGAAACCAAAGCCGACACAGCCGCTGTTGCTGCTGCCGACACAGTAAAAGCCGATACATCCAAGGCTAAAGGCGGCTTGAGCGAAATGGTAAACTCTGGCAAAGCAGCCCAGAAAGACGCTACTGCCAACAAAAAGAACATTGAGCAGCTGAAAAAACAGAACCCGCTCTTCTCAATACTCCAACCTACACAAGGACAAGGACTCAGCGTAGTGGGATATGCAATGTCGCGCGATACGGCTGAAGTGAACAGCATCATATATTCCGACATAGCAGGCCAGGTATTGCCCTCTGACGTAAAACTGCTTTGGGGAGCAAAACCGGCAGAATTCGACACAAAGGGACAGATTTACGAACTGTATGCCATAAAGGTTACAGAACCTTCGGGTCGCGCTCCGCTTGAGGGCGACGTGATAGTAACCGCAAGAGACGGATTTGAGCCGACAACAGGTGCTCCGTGCGTAACAATGGAGATGAACACCGACGGCGCACGCCGCTGGGCACAGCTCACGAAGATGAATATTGGCAAAGCCGTTGCCATTGTACTTGACAATGCAGTGTACAGCGCACCGCGCGTGAATTGCGAAATCAACGGCGGCAACTCACAAATCACCGGTAACTTCACCATAGAAGATACCAAAGACCTCGCAAACACACTGAACTCCGGTAAGATGCCGGCTCCTACACGTATCGTTCAGGAGGAAGTGGTGGGACCGTCGCTCGGAGCGCAGTCCATCAAACAGGGATTCATATCGTTTGTTGTGGCATTCATCCTGCTGATGATTTACATGCTTGCCCTCTATAATGTAATACCGGGTATGCTGGCAAACATCGCACTTCTCTTCAACCTCTTCTTCACGTTAGGTATTCTGACATCCTTCCAGGCAGCACTGACAATGCCCGGTATCGCCGGTATAGTGCTCTCTCTCGGTATGGCTGTCGACGCAAACGTGCTTATCTATGAGCGCACAAAAGAGGAACTGCGCGTAGGACTGAACGTGAAAGAAGCAATGAAGAAAGGTTATGCCAACGCATTCTCTGCCATCTTCGACTCTAACCTCACGTCAATCATCACCGGTATCATCCTCTACGCATTCGGAACCGGTCCCATCCGCGGCTTCGCAACAACACTTATCATCGGTATCTGCTGCTCGTTCTTCACTGCAGTATATATGACCCGCCTCGTGTTCGAGCGTCAGATGAGCCGTGACAAATGGCTAAACCTCACATTCTCTACCCCGTTCTCACGCAAGATAATGCAGAACCCGGGCATCAACTTCATGGGAATGCGCAAGAAATCGTTCTCAATATGGGGTATCGCAGCCATTCTGTTCATCATCTGCTTCGCCGTTCGCGGACTTAGCCAGAGCATCGACTTCACCGGTGGCCGCAACTACGTGATAAAACTGGAGAAGAACGTTGAGCCGGAACAGGTGCGCACTGCCCTGCAAGGTGTATTCGGCGATGCTAACGTCAGCGTTATCGCAACACAGAGCGTGCTCGACGGACAGTGTATACGTATATCCACAAACTACAAGATAGAATCAAACAACCCCGCTGTAGACGATGAGGTGGAGACAATTATCTTCAACTCGCTCTCTAAGGCAAACCTCGTAACACAGAAGAGCATTGAAGCGTTCAAGAACCCCGACGTACGCGCAGGTGGTTCTATCATCAGCAGCGCCAAAGTGGGACCGTCGGTAGCCAAGGAAATCACATATGGAGCTATCATCAGCGTGATATTCGCTCTTATTGCTATCTTCATATACATACTTATCCGTTTCCACAACGTGGCTTATTCGGTAGGTTCAACAGTGGCTCTGGCTCTCGATACAATTATCGTCATCGGATTCTATTCAGCTCTGTGGGGCATCGTTCCTATGTCGCTCGAAATCGACCAGACATTCATCGGAGCCATCCTTACCGTTATCGGTTACTCTATCAACGACAAGGTGGTAGTGTTCGACCGTGTGCGTGAGAATTTCCAGCTCTTCAACAAGCGCGAACGTCTCACCATCTTTAACGACTCGCTGAACCAGACCCTCGCACGTACCATCAACACTTCTGCATCCACATTGCTCGTGCTGCTCTGTATCTTCCTCTTCGGTGGAGACAGCATACGCAGCTTCTCATTTGCAATGATACTCGGTGTTATCTTCGGTACACTGTCATCTATCTTCATCGCTGCTCCTATCGCCTACGTTACAATGGGCAAGCGGGCTGACAAGAAGAGCGAGATAAAAGCCTGATAAAGATATTTCTCTTTTGATTATAACTGTGTCGGGGATATGTTGGAAGACATATCCCCGACTTTTTATTTAATCAGTCATTAGCGTTATGATGATAACAACTTAACGTGGCTCTGTTCATCAAGAAGGTATTGCTTGGGAAATGTACAGGCATAAGTTTCGT
>CAMTJK010000137.1 GCA_947072805.1 uncultured Prevotella sp. | reverse complement strand
ACTTTCATTAACAAATATTTACACCTAGAATGTCGGATTTAAAAATGTTAAATTCCACCAAATATCTTTACAAATTAACTTTCATTAAGTGCAGTTACGAGCGCTCATGCTATCACTCATCCCTAACGGTACAAGACAATACAGGAATAGGTATGCAAATGTGGATTTCTCGGGAATGACCTGTTAGTTGTCAAATGAACTATTTGGGTTTGAGACGACGGTCGTCTGAACTAGTGAAACAGTATTATGTTAGTTTGATTTCTGCTTGTATTTTTCATTCGTCCATCAAAATACTTGGTTAAATCATCTGCCATACAAAATAAATCACTAACTTTGTCCTCGGTGAAAGGCGATTATTGTATATATTTCTTTGTAAACAATCACTGTAAAATGACCGTAATAATTACCAATCGCCTAATTTACAGATACTTATGTTATGTCAGAAAAATATTAATATCACAATATAATACAAATATAAATGAATAAGAAATTGCTTTTCATTATTTTTGCTGCATTTGTACTACAGTCAGTAGAGGCAAAGAAAAAAGAGGTCCAAACAGACAGAGAATATTGGTGCTCGTTAGCCTATAGTATTGCGAAACCGGTACTGGAAAATATGGCATCCGGGAATTTGCACAGGAACATGCAAACGGAGTTCAGTCCAACTTTTGACAACAGAGATAAAAGTGTCGTATATATGGAAACATTTGGTCGCTTGATGGCAGGAATAGCACCGTGGCTTACACTTCCAGACGACGATACTTCTGAAGGCGTTCAACGCAAGCAATTGAGGGAATGGGCTTTAGCAGCATATGCCAATGCGGTAGATCCAGAGTCAGCAGATTATTTATGTTGGGGTAGAACAGGACAGAATTTAGTAGATGCAGCGTATATAGCCGAAAGTTTTTTGAGAGCTTATGATACTTTGTGGACACCATTGGATACACAAACCAAGAATAGATATATTGCGGAGTTCATAAAATTACGAAGTATTGATCCTCCATATACCAATTGGTTCCTTTTTTCTTCTGTAATCGAAGGCTTTTTAGCTAAAGCAGGAGCTCCCTATGATGTTTTCCGTATCAATACTGCTTGCAGAAAAGTAGAAGAGTGGTATGTTGGTGACGGCTGGTATTCCGACGGACCAGATTTTGCTTTTGATTATTATTCATCGTATGTTTTTCACCCTATGTATCTTGAGACATTAGGCGCCATGATTGATGCGAAGGTAAACACTCGAATCGATTATCGTAGGTATTATGAACGCGCCCTTAATCGTGCTCAAAGATATGCAATCATCCTAGAACGTTTTATTTCTCCTGATGGTACATTCCCGGTTTTCGGAAGAAGCATACCTTATCGACTTGCAGCTTTACAACCTTTAGCTTTAGTGGCATGGTATGATAAATTGCCGGAGGGCTTGTCTAATGGTCAGGTTAGAGCGGCAATAACTAAGGTGATGCATCGTATGTTTGATAGACACAAAAACTTCAATGAGGCAGGATTCCTTACCATTGGTTTTTGTGGCCAGCAAACCGGAATAGCAGATTGGTACACTAACAATGGTTCGTTGTATATGACTTCGCTTGCTTTTATGCCACTTGGACTTCCGCAAAATCATCCATTTTGGACTGACGAAGCACAAGCATGTACCCAGCAAAAAGCATGGAATGGTGAGGATTTTCCGAAAGATCATCGTTGGGAAGACAAAATACGTACAAAAGATAAATGGTAAGAAACAATTTTTAATGATGTCATGATACATAGATTGCTTATTTTCATTTTTACATTTGCTCTTTCTGTCTCATTTATTGAAGCAAAAAGTAAGCAAGATACATTTTGTATTGGTAAGAAATCTTTTTTACTCAATGGAAAACCTTTTGTCATAAAGGCAGCAGAACTGCATTATCCACGTATTCCGCGCCCTTACTGGGAACATCGAATAAAAATGTGTAAGTCTTTGGGTATGAATGCTATTTGTCTCTATGTGTTTTGGAATATCCATGAGCAGAAAGAGGGCGTATTCGACTTTACCGGACAGAATGATGTTGCGGAATTCTGTCGCCTTGCCCATAAGCATGGCATGTATGTCATAGTACGTCCCGGACCTTATGTTTGTGCAGAATGGGAAATGGGCGGTTTGCCATGGTGGTTATTGAAAAAGAAAGACATAAGGTTAAGAGAGCAAGATCCTTATTTCATGGAACGTGTTAGATTGTTCGAGAATGAGGTTGGTAGGCAACTCGCATCTCTTACGATTACCAAGGGGGGGCCTATTATAATGGTTCAGGTGGAAAACGAATATGGAAGCTATGGCGAAGATAAGGCATATGTTTCAGCCATAAGAGATATTGTGAAAGGCGCATTTGCCGATTCAAATAATGTCATAGAACCGAGCAAACGTGCAAATGTAGCAGAAGAGGACAATAGTTCTCTTGTTCTCTTCCAATGCGATTGGGCAAGTAATTTTACAAAGAATGCTCTTGACGATCTTGTTTGGACAATGAATTTCGGTACAGGCGCGAAAATTGACAAGCAATTTGAAAAGTTGAAATCTATTCGTCCGGATGCACCACTGATGTGCTCGGAATATTGGAGCGGGTGGTTCGACAAATGGGGTGCACGTCATGAAACGCGTCCTGCAGCCGATATGGTTGCCGGAATAGACGAGATGCTGTCGAAAGGCATTTCGTTTTCGTTGTATATGACCCATGGAGGCACTTCTTTCGGGCATTGGGCAGGTGCGAACAGTCCCGGCTTTGCCCCTGATGTTACAAGCTACGACTACGATGCTCCGATTAACGAATACGGAATACCAACGGATAAGTTTTTCCTTTTACGTTCTACTCTTCAAAAATATTCAGATAAGAAACTGCCAGATATCCCAAGATGCCCATTACCGTTGATATCTACACCTAAGATTATGCTTGACAGAATATTGACACTCAATGATTTCTTCACAAATGAAAAAGTAAGCCATAATATCCTTACCATGGAGGATATGGATGTAGGGTGGGGTATGATGGAGTACTCTGCAATACTTCCCGATATTCCTGTAAGTAGCATTCTCACCGTAAACGAGTGTCATGATTATGGACTGGTGTTCATCAACGGCAAAAGGGTGGGGCGTATAAGCAGAGTGAATAAGGAAAGTAGTGTAACTCTGCCTCAAGTCAATAAAGGTGATACACTGACTATTCTTGTTGAAGCCATGGGAAGGATAAACTTTGGTAGAGCCATTAAAGACTATAAGGGAATAACGAAATCAGTGAGTATTACTGCGCACATAGATGACAATATGGTAACATGGACGCTTTACAATTGGCGTCATCGTGCAATATCGGATGATTACAATGATATAATTAAGTGTATGAACCATCCGGTGAGCAGTAGCAATAAAGGTCGGATACAGAGCAATGGCGGATATTATCGCGCTTCATTTTCATTGAAAAGGATAGGTGACACGTTTGTAAATATGGAAGCTTTTGGCAAAGGTCAAGTGTGGATTAACGGTCATGCTATAGGGCGTTATTGGTCTATTGGTCCTCAACAGACCCTGTATGTTCCGGGATGTTGGTTAAAGAAAGGCGTCAATGAAATCATTGTTCTCGACATAGAGGGACCGGACGGTAATCCCACTGTACATTTTACAGATACTCCGGAACTTAACAAGTTGAATGTAGTAAAAACCGAAAGACATGACAATCCGGCAGACCGGCCACAACTGACATCTCTAACTCCTGCCGCATCTTCTTCGTTTAATCCGGGCAATGGCTGGCAAAAAGTTGATTTTATAAGTCCTCAAAAAGGCAGATATATTGCATTGGAATGTCTTTCGACACATGCTGGGGATAATGTATCTGTGGCAGAACTGTATGTTCTTGACAATCAGGGCAAGCGTTATGCACGCGAGCAATGGAAAGTTAGATATGCTGACAGTGAGAATATTTCAGGTAATAATACAGGCGAAAAAGCTTTTGATTTACAAGAATCAACTTATTGGCAGACGAAGAAAGGGGCATCATTCCCTCATATGATTGTCATAGATCTTGGAATGGAATGTGAAATGAAAGGAATGGAATATCTGCCACGGGCTGAAGATGGAGCGCCAGGTAGTGTAAAAGAATTTAGGATATATTGTTTCTGATGACAATCAGGCCTGAAAGTACCGCATGTTCCTATTGAAAAGTGGGTGGTAAGAGTTGTTTGTTTATGGAAAAACAGCTATCTTTGCGCCCAAATTCATAGGACATGCGATATTTTGTTACATTCAAATACGACGGCACGCGTTATCACGGGTGGCAAATTCAACCTAACGGCAACTCTATTCAGGCAGAATTGCAGCATGCAGTAAGTCTATTATTACGTGAAGAGACGCTTGTTGTCGGTGCTGGTCGTACGGATGCTGGGGTCCATGCTAGAATGATGGTCGCACATTTCGATACTCAACAAGAACTCGATTGCGTTCAAGCTGCTTATCGTTTGAATCGCATTCTACCAAGAGATATCGCAGTAGACAAGGTGGAACAGGTTGATGGCGATATGCATGCACGTTTCAGTGCGACTTCGCGTACATACCATTATTATATACACACACGCAAAAATCCATTTCTTCGCGCATATTCCTGTGAATTGCACTATGCACTTGATTTTGAAAAGATGAACAAGGCTGCTGTAATATTGTTGGAATATGATGATTTTGGAGCCTTCTGTAAGAGTCATTCAGATGTCAAAACAACGTTGTGCAAAATTACAGAGGCACGATGGGTTAAGAAGGATAATGATTCATGGTATTTTGTTATAACTGCAAATCGTTTTTTGAGAAATATGGTACGTGCAGTAGTCGGTACTCTAATAGAGGTTGGCAGGAACAGAATATCATTAGATGAATTCCGTATGATTATAGAAGGAGGGAGACGAACAGATGCCGGGGAATCAATGCCTGGCAATGCTCTTTTCCTTGAAAATATAAAATATTGATTCAATTATGTGGCTGATTTTGGCTTTTGCATCGGCAGCATTGCTCGGCTGTTACGATTCTTTTAAGAAAAAGGCATTAAAAGAGAATGCTGTCATACCGGTGTTGTTTCTCAACACTTTGTTTTCATCAATTATTTTCTTACCGTTCATATATATCAGTTATCAGACAGAACTTCTTGACGGCTCATTGTTTCATGTGGCAGCAGGTGGATGGAAAGTGCACAAATACATAATATTGAAGAGCTTCATTGTGTTGAGCAGTTGGGTGTTCGGCTATTTCGGAATGAAACATCTCCCTCTTACAATAGTTGGTCCCATCAATGCTACCCGTCCGGTGATGGTACTTGTCGGAGCTTTTCTTTTCTTTGGAGAACGTCTGAATATTTGGCAATGGATAGGTGTATTACTTGCCGTAGCATCGTTTATGATGCTAAGCCGTAGTGGGAAAAAAGAAGGAATTGATTTCAAGCATGACCACTGGATATGGATGATTGTCGCAGCAGCTGCCTTGGGAGCAGTAAGCGGACTGTACGATAAATATCTTATGGCACCAGTCGATGAGGGCGGTGTGGGACTTGACAAAATGATGGTCCAGAGCTGGTATAACATTTACCAGTGCTTTATGATGGGTATAATGCTGATGCTTTTATGGTGGCCTAAACGCAAAGACACGACACCTTTTCATTGGGATTGGAGCATCGTCTGTGTGAGTATATTTTTAAGTACAGCTGATTTCGTGTATTTTTATTCATTGACCCATCCAGAAGCAATGATCAGTATAGTTTCAATGATTCGACGTGGAAGTGTGGTTGTAAGTTTTCTATTTGGCGCTGTATTTTTTCATGAAAAAAACCTCAAATCAAAGTTCGTGGATCTGGCTCTCGTACTACTTGGAATGATATTTTTGTATGTAGGTTCATGCTGAATAGACGAGAAGCAAAATAATCTTATATAATATCGCAATTTATCAATGATAGTGTCTTAATTAAATGTTTTTTACGAATTGCGGGGGTGTGGCGTATGCCATTACATATAATTAACACTTAAAAATTGCGGTGATTGAATGATTTTGTAGAAAAATTCATACTTTTGCAAACAACAACCATGTAATATCAATTTTATGGAAAATATAGGTGGCGAAATGTGGCAATTATGGGTTGTAATAGCAGTAATGGGGATGATAATTGAGTTGTTTACTGTCAGTTTCTTTGTAATATGTTTTTCTGTTGGAGCATTCTTTGCACTGCTATCCTCACTATTCTTTGGTATCTACGTTCAAATAATTGTTTTTGTCTTATTCTCGGGATTAAGCATCTTTATGGTACGACCATTCATGTTGAAATTCGTACACACAAATCACGATAACCGTAAAAGCAATGCTGACGCTATTCTCGGTCAGACAGGAGTTGTTAGCCAGACCATTAAAGCACAAGGATATGGTAGAGTATTGTTGGGTGGTGACGATTGGAAGGCGAAATCACAAAATGGTGAGGAAATTGAAGCTGGAGAAAATGTTATTGTGACCGGACGTAATAGTGTAATAATAGAAGTAATCAAAAAATAAAATTATGACAGAATCACTTTATTTATTAGCAATTATCATTGTATGTGTTTTCATCTTTGCAAAGATGGCACTTATCATCATTCCACAGTCTGAAACAAAAATAATAGAGCGTTTGGGACGCTACCATGCAACACTAGAACCAGGCATACAATTTATCATTCCTTTTATAGACAGAGCGAAAGAAATCGTTGTCTTACACAATGGCAGATATGCTTACTCTAATGTTATCGACTTGAGGGAACAGGTATATGACTTCCCAAAGCAGAACGTAATTACAAAGGACAATGTTCAAACCGAGATAAATGCCCTGCTGTATTTTCAGATTGTTGATCCGTTCAAGGCTGTGTATGAAATAAACAATCTGCCCAATGCAATTGAAAAACTCACTCAAACGACGTTGAGAAACATCATTGGAGAGCTTGAACTTGACGAAACACTGACCAGTCGCGACACGATTAATACCAAACTTCGTGCGGTACTAGATGACGCAACAGATAAATGGGGCGTAAAGGTGAATCGTGTAGAACTGCAGGATATAACACCTCCGGAGAGCGTACTTACTGCCATGGAAAAACAGATGCAGGCCGAGCGAAACAAGCGAGCTACGATTCTGACGAGCGAGGGAAAGAAGTCTGCAGACATTTTACAATCAGAAGGAGAGAAGACAGCGATGGTGAACAGAGCTGAAGCCGAGAAACAACAGGCAATTTTGAAAGCTGAAGGTGAGGCACAAGCACGCATACGTAAAGCAGAAGCCGAGGCAATTGCTATTGAAAAAATTACTGAGGCAGTAGGAAAATCGACAAATCCGGCAAATTATCTGCTTGCTCAAAAATACATACAGATGTTGCAGGAACTGGCTACCGGTGATAAAACGAAAACAGTATACTTGCCATATGAGGCAACAAATCTTATGGGCAGCATAGGTGGAATCAAGGACCTGTTTAAATCTGCAGACTGATTCCTAAAGAACAGTTTCCTATTCTTTATAATCCGCATACCATTATAATTACAGAATCCATATGTTGGGTTTCCAATCATTGTAATGATGGTACGCGGATTGTGTTATATACCCTATGGTAACAAAATAATTAAATTTATGTACATATGTGCATTAATATGTCGTAATTTCATATCAAAAGAACAAAAAAGTTATGTATAGAATGACAAATTACAATTTTATTATGTAATTTTGTGGGCGAAATAAGAACATCAAAAATATTTATGGTACAAAATATTTTCAAGGGATTAGGAATTGCCTTGGTTACACCGTTTAATGAGGATGGCACGGTAGATTATATTTCATTGATACGTTTGGTAGAATATCAGATATGTAATGGTGCTGATTTTTTGTGCATATTGGCAACAACCGGTGAAACACCTTGCCTTACCCCTGAAGAGAAAATTAAGATTAAAAATTTGATAGTAGACAAAGTTGCAGGTCGCATACCAATACTTATGGGATGTGGCGGATACAATACGGCAGCAGTGGTAAACGAGTTGAAAACCGGGGATTTCCGTGGAATTGACGGAGTATTGAGTATATGCCCTTATTATAATAAGCCATCGCAAGAAGGATTATACCAGCATTTCAAAGCCATCTCCGATGCAACGAAATTACCTATTGTGCTTTATAATGTTCCAGGACGTACAGGAATAAATATGAAGGCTGAGACAACTGTACGACTTGCTCGTGACTGCAAAAATATTGTTGCTATTAAAGAGGCAAGCGGAAATCTTGAACAGGTTGATGAAATAATTAAAAACAAGCCAAGAAATTTTGATGTAATTAGCGGTGATGATGCGCTTACTTTCCCTATGATATCATGTGGAGCAGTTGGTGTTATCAGTGTAATAGGTAATGCTCTGCCGAAAGAATTCTCTAAAATGATAAGACTTGAGTTCAAAGGAGAATATGATGCAGCAAGAAAAATACATCACAAATTTACAGACTTGTTTAGCCTTTTGTTTGTTGATGGCAATCCAGCCGGAGTGAAAGCAATGCTGCACGAGATGGGAATGATTAAGAATGTCCTCCGGTTACCGCTTGTTCCCACAAGAATATCAACATTACAGAAAATGAGCGAAATAATGAAGGAGTTGAAGATATAACGAACACTGCTTTTTTATAAAAATGATAAAGCAAAGTATAAAAGCAAAGAATAAAATAGCATTAATAGAAAAAAAAGGCGCAAATATTTGGTGGAATAAAAAATAAACATTACCTTTGCATCGCAATTCAGAAATGAAGACGAAAGAGGCTCCTTAGCTCAACTGAATAGAGCATCTGACTACGGATCAGAAGGTTATAGGTTTGAATCCTATAGGAGTCACTTAAAGAGGTTCGATAATCGAGCCTCTTTTTTCATTTATTATCAATGTGTTACGTTTTAAGGGGTCAGCGGATTTT